>CAZNNX010000090.1:0-12910 GCA_964574485.1 uncultured Saprospiraceae bacterium
GTGGCTATGGATCAAAAAGAAATTTTAGAAATATTATTTTCAAAAGGTATTGACCTGCATGAAAAAATTAAGCTTTCTTATCGATGCCATGAAGAAATATCACTAGTTCATCTGGCGGCCTGGTATGGTAGTAATAATGCACTTCTGTATTTACTGGAGAAAGGTCTTTCGGTAAATCAAAAAAATCAATCCGGAATCGTTCCCCTGTATGAGGCTATCAAAAGTGGAAAAAGAGAAACCGTGTTGATGCTGATTGAAAAAGGGGCGGACGTAAATGTTTTGGTTAGAAATTGCAAAGACAGTATTTCAAAGAATTTGTTGCAGCTTTGTATTGAAATGGATGAGATAGAAATTTTAAAGATTTTACTGGGAAAAGGAGCTAATCCGAATTTACCCTCTGACGGCATGAGCCCTCTGGCCTGGGCCATCGAAAAAGAAAATTACAGAGCTGTTTATCAGCTTCTGATTCATGGGGCAGAGAGAGATGTTGTTCATTCAAATGGGATGAATGCATTCCAATGGGCAGAAATAAAAGGTAACTATTGGGTAAAACAACTGATACAACAAGATCTTTCTAAAATCAGGAACAATACCTTATATTCAATTTTAGAGAAGGGAGCTATGAAAAAAGTAAGGATTTTTTATAGGGATTTACCTGATTTTTCGACGAAAGATTTGAATGGGATTAGCTTTGATTTACACGAAATGAAGGGTAAAACAACATTGGTTTGTATCTGGGCTACCTGGTGTATTCCTTGTATCAAAGAGTTAAGGGAAATTCAAAAAATGATAGATAAAAACAAAGAAATTTCCTTGCAGGTTTTAGCCATTTCTATTGATAGCAAAGAACAAAGAGTGAAAGATTTTATTGCTAAAAACAATCTGGGGTTTAGATTCGTTCAGGACCCTGAAAACCTGAGCAGAACAGCGTTTAATAAAAATATACCATCGAGTTTTATCCTTAATGAAAAAGGAAAGTGGGTGGCAGAAATGAATGGAGTAATGGATTGGACACAAAAAGAATGGAAAGAGTTATTTCTGTTGCTAAATCAGTAATCTAACCCTTTTTTATATAAAAACCACAGCACAAGTGGAGCTCCCAGAAAAGCGCTTATCATATTGACAGGAATCGACTTTCCCGCGATAAGGTGATCTGCAATATATTGACAAATGACCAAAAACAGAGCGCCAAGTATTAAACTGGCGGGTATTAAAATTTGATGTTTGTAAGTGCGAAACAACATGCGCGAAAGATGAGGTATGGCCATTCCTACAAAACCAATCGGACCGCAAAATGACATGATTAATGCCGATAAAACAGAAGTGCTGATCAATATTTGAATTTGCAATTTTTGAGTAGAGATGCCAAGGTTTTTTGCCTCAACAGGACCCATAAGTAAGATATTCATTGGTTGAGATTGTAAAAACAAATACAGAATTCCAAAGAGTCCAATACCCAGTAGAATCATTAGTTCAGACCAACCAATTGCCGTTAAATCTCCCATGGTCCACAGAATATATCGTTGCAGTTCTTCCTTTCCGCTTTGAAATTGCAAATACAAAACCAAGGCACTTGAAAAACTACTTAACAGGATGCCAGAAACCAATAGACTGCTTTTGTTTCGTAGAAAAGAGGAAAAAAATATCAGAAGGAGCAGAGAAAGAAATGCGAAAATACAGGCACTAAGGCTTAAGCCCAATTCTTGAGGAAAATACAAAAGAAGAGGAAGGCTGGCAGAGGACATAATCCAGGTAGCAGCACCCAATCCAGCAGCACTACTGATTCCCAAAACGGAGGGGTCAGCCAAGGGGTTTTTGAAGTAAGTTTGCAAGAGTAATCCAGAAAAGGAGAGGAAGGCCCCACTTAATATGGCGGCTATCAATTTGGGTAAACGGATGTACCAAAAAACCTGGTAAGACAATTCATCTTGGGATGCCGGGCCAAGCTGTTTCCAATCTATTTCTATAGTACCTCCACCTAACTGGAGCAGGCTGAACAGAACGAGTAGAAACAAAGCGAGGTAAAAAATGCGTTGGGTCGACATCAGGAACTTGTTAACTTTTTGTAGTAATACAATTTGTGCTCAGGCAACAGCTCAGGGTGAAAAATACGGATTAGATCTTTGAGAATCAAATCGGGCCGAACGATACCCGACTCATAGTAATCAAAAGCGCCCTCAGGAGAAACTCTTGCCGTGTAGGTGTACAGGTTGTTTTGAATTAATTTTCGAAAAAAGCGATACCTGTTGTCTTTCTCCAGACTTTGAGCATCTTGCACTAATACTGTATTGATCCAAAAATCCGCGTCTGACGCTTGTTGTATGACATACTCCAAGGATAAAGGAATTGATCCTGTTTTTTTGTTCCTTTGCCAGGGGTAAATTGCACCTGCATCCTGAATCATTTGGGAACTATAACTGGCCCCTCCCGCAACATACCAAATACCTTGTTGTATGGTACCGGTTAAAACTTTTGGCTTTTTGCTGGTTGGAAGATGTTTACAGATTTGAACCAAATCCAAGTAATTTTTTTTAATGCTTTCAAAATTTTGTTTTGCTATGGTATATTTATCAACAAACAAAGAAGTAAAAACAAGCCACTCTGCTCTATCCAAGGGTGTTTTAGCCAAAAATTCATCCAAGTATACAATCGGGATATTTAATTTTTTTACCTTTTTACCAAGAGATTCACAGCCCAGGCTGTAGCCAAAAATAATATCGGGCTTAGTTTTGATCATCTGCTCATAGTCGAAATTATCTACGGAATTAAGATTGGCTATAATACCCTTTTTTACTTTCTCCCGAATTGTAGCATTGTAAATATACTGGGGTTGACAAAGTCCCACAATTTTATCGGTTGACTCCAACTCAGACAAAAAAGCTATGGCATTTGTTCCCAGGCAAACGGCGCGTTCAATGGGAACAGGGATTGCCAATGTGTCCTTTCCAAAGAGAGGTTTTATATTTTTTTTGGGGTAGAGGGCATAACAATTTTTAATCTGGCCATTTTGGTTATTATCATTAACAGTTAGGTAGAAAATATCATTTTTTCTTTGGATCTTGAAGTTTGAATTTTGTGGTTGGGCTTGTTCAAGATCAGGTTTTCTCTCGTTTTGACAAGAAAGAATCATCAGGCAACAAAAGAGAAAAAAGGAGGGGTGCATTACTGTCCTATGACTTGTTTTTTAGCAGAGAAGGCCATTTCTTCCATGTTGAACCGAATCGTTCCCTTCCCCATGGTGATACTATCTTTCAATTCTCCTTTGAGATAAATAATTTCCTTTCCATTAAAAGCAGAAAGAAAGATCTGTTTTCCTTGTATGCAACCTTCTAATTTTTGAGCTTGTGAATCCTTGGTTGATTGCAGTTCTGCCTGAATATCATTTGCTTTCACTTTTAATTTCAAGGAATAAAAGCTGAGCTCTCCATTTTCTTTGAGAATATCCATAGCCCAATTGCCTTCAATAGCATAGTTGGGTTTGATTCTTAGATCAGGAAATCTGTGCTTGGGACCAAATTTTGCATAAAATTCGACGGGGTAATTTTTTTTGTTTGTATCGTAGAAAAAACCTTGGATGAGGCCTGGTTCGTAAATCAATCTAAGGTATTGTTGTTTTTGATTGTAAAAAGCATAAATCGTATCTCCCCAAACAGAAATAGAATCAGATGGCACCAATTCTGTCCCATTTTTGAAGAAAATATCAGGTTGTTTTTTTGAATTTTGCTTCACAATAAAGTTGACAGGAACCTTTTCGGCGCTTTCTCCCTCTCCAAAAACGAATAGGCCGCGCCATTCGCCAGGGGCCAATGCTTTGTATTCATCTCCTCTTTGAATGGCAAAACAAGAATGCAGAAGTATGGAACTCAAGATGAGCCAGGTGAATAACAAGGGAATATATAATTTTTGCATATATTTATATTAATTTTAATCAACGTATCGGTAAGATACAATAAAGGTAATATTTCCTACTTAATTTTTATTTTGACAAATGAACATCCTTTCCAAGACTAAAGTTTTATTCTTCCTGTGTATTTCTTTTGGGGGCCTTTGTCAATTTGTGGCAGCACAAGAAAAAGCACTCTTGTGGCGCGGTTTTGAACAGGAGTGGACCTACAATCATCGGATAAACAGGTTGGGAAGTTTTGTTTCTGTTTCAGGAGACACGGCAAAGGTTGTTCACACATCAGCTTCTGGCTTGGGTGCTGATAGTTGTTTTTATACAACACATTACTCAACAGTTTCTTCTGCGCATGTTACTTTTCAGGAGGGAGTTGTGAATATCAAATTATATGGGAAGGAAAAGCAATTGATTACAAAAACAGTAGAGATTTCTGTTCCTGCCAAAGAAGGAATCCAAAACAAAGAGCAATATATAACGCTATTGAATGGATTTGATTTGCAATCGGTTGGGAATGCGGATAAATTGCAATTATTGAGATTTTCAGTAGAAGACGCCTATTATGCTCCGGCCATTAAAGAAATGAGATTCAAGGTAAAAGTTGCCATCTCTTTCAATTGTCAGTCTTTTGAATGTTCGAGGTTTAATCAAAAAACGTCCTATGATTTTAACCTTTATTATCTTATCATTGGTGCAGATCATGAGCAATTGCACGCAACAACGAGAACATTAACTCAAACCTATCCTTGGGATAAAAAAATAGAGTTTAATCCGAGTTCTGCACAGCAGGAGTGGGTTGGATCAAGAGAATATTTATATAAGGAGCATGCTTATGGTCTGAAGTCCTTGGCTATTATTCTGGACAATGCGCATTGGTTGTTAAATTATAGTAATTATGTCTCTCCGATAGAGTACAACCCCGCTTCTGGCCGGGCAAAACTTTCTTCAGTACAGTTTTTTCAGGAGTGGGTTCAAGGAATGAAACAACATTCCGCTGCCCCCAAGTATTCTGCTTTTTCCAGTAAGAGAAAAGGTTGGTGTGTTTTGGATACGGAAGTAGCTTTGCTACAATTTAAAGAGGCTATTGTCCGGCACCAAAAGTTCTCTGGTTCATTTTATTGGCCAGGAAAAAATGCCTCAGCGAATGTACCTGAGGCGCTAAGGGAGGAAATGATAAATATTCAAGAAAAATAGGAGCTTTTTTATTTTTTAGACTTTTTCTTTCTCCCTTGAGAAAACTTCGATTTTAATTCCTGATAACTCTTTTCCTTTAGATCCAGGATTCCTTTTTGTTCGGCCTGGAGCTCAAGATTTTTCATTTTTTTATCTTTTTCTGCACTGATTTTATCCTGCAATTTTTTGATGTCATTTTCATATTGTTGAATGGTTTTGTCGAAGCCATCTTCATCCTTCTTTAAATCTTTCAAAATCTTCTCTTGGTCTTTCATTTCCTTTTCCGCCACTTTCATTTGTTCCTCTAAGCTATTCACATAAAGTACCTGGTAAAAATCTCTTATGAGTTGGATTCCAGCGGGCATTCCTTTCGCATATTCCTTTGTTGATAAATAAGTTACGCCCAGGTTAAACCAAAATACCAATTCCGCCGTTTTCTCTGCCTTGTATTGCACTTTGAAGTAAACATCCACATGATTTTCACTCATTTCCTTGAGGCTCATGTCGTCACAAAAAGATTCATCTGTTTTTTTGTCATACTTTGTTCTGCCCTTATAGGGTCTTACAAACTTTTCCCATTCGTCATAAATAAAACTATATGATTTTCCATCGAAGGGAATTTCCATGACCAATGCAGGCAGACTGCCTTTACTCATGGACCGAACCTGTTCATTGATATTGGGATCTGCCTGTGAAAACAGGGCAAAAGGTAGAACCAAGAGAAAGATTAGAAATTTACGCATAAGCTAATAATGTATATATTTTAGGAATAAAAATAATGATTCCACAGATAAAAGCGCCAAAACTTATCAACAATACAGCCGCCGCAGACATATCTTTTGTTTTTTTTGCCAATGGATGAATATCTGGAGAGGTAAGGTCTGTTAAATATTCAATCGCACTATTGAAAGCTTCTGCCGCAAGCACCAGACTAATCCAGAGAATTACCCATAAAAACTCCTCTTTTGAAAGGGAAAACAAAAAGGCAAGAACCAATACAATTGCAGTAAAAAAAAGATGAAACAGTGCATTTTTGTGTCTGCCACTACACAAATCTTTTAACCCTTCAAAGGCATATGAAAAACTTTTCAGATTCATAAAAAAGTAATTTTTTCCTCTAAAGGCTTTCTCGGAGAGGGCAGTGTTTCCGGAAAATCATATTTTCCCAGATAGAGAAAACCAAAACAGGCTTCATTTTCTTGTAATTGTAGAAATTCAGACATTTCCTGCGTTTTACAAAGGGAAGGGCTTGACCAGTACATCCCAATGTGCAAATCAAGAGCACCCAGCCAAATGTTCTGTACTGCCATGGATAAGGCGGCTATTTCTTCCCACTCAGGAACTGATTTTTGCGGGTCAGGATGCAAGCAAACTGCGATTACAGCAGCGGAAAGAAGAGGTCTGCTGCTTAGCTTTTTAGATTTAGATTCTGAAAAGGAATCAGCGGCTGTTTTTTTTGCATAAATGTCTTTAAGGGCAAGAGATAGTTTTGATTTGCTATCCCCTATAAATATTTTAAATCGCCAGGGTTGTGTAAGCTTGTGCGTTGGAGCTCTATCGGCAAGCTCCATAAGATAGATTATATCTTCTTTTGTTATTTCCCCGGGGAGAAATTGTTCAGGGTAAACAGATTTTCTTTTTTTTATCAAATCAGCAGCTCCGGAGAAGGTCATTTTGTTATGAATTTTTACATTGGTTAATATTTAGTTAATCACACTCGGCGCTTCAACTAAATTTATAAAACTCTCGTTACCTTAACAAATGTAATGAAACTAAAAGCTTATTTTATGAAGAACACATCATTTTTATTAGCTGGTATTGCAGGAGGAATCATCGTATTAGGAGGTCAGTATGCCATTGATCAATGGAATTACAGGCAAAACGACACAGCTCATTTTTTTCAAGAACAAAGAAAACAGAAATCAGTTCGACTTACAAAAAATAATGGAGGGTTAGCGCCAGATTTTACGGACGCAGCTGAAGCTGTAATGCCTGCTGTAGTGAATGTTACCTCCATTACCAAATACCAAGCCAGATCTGATTGGGAGAGAAGATATCTTGAATTTTTTGGCGCGCCTGAGGCCAATCAATCTACAGGTTCTGGTGTGATTATCAGTAATAAAGGGTATATCGTAACAAATAATCATGTGATTAAGGGAGCTACAGATGTTGAAGTAACCTTGTATGATAAAAGGAAATATAAGGCTGAAATTATTGGAACAGACCCCAACACAGATCTGGCTGTACTTAAAATTAAGGCAGAGGAATTACCCACTATAGCTTTCGCCAATTCAGACGAAGCTAAAATAGGTGAATGGGTACTGGCAGTTGGAAATCCATTTGATTTAAATTTTACCGTAACAGCCGGAATTATAAGTGCAAAGGGGAGAAATATCAATATTTTAGGTGGACAGAATAAAAATATAGAATCCTTCATTCAAACGGATGCGGCCGTAAATCCTGGAAATAGCGGCGGTGCTTTGGTTACAGCAAATGGAGAATTGTTGGGAATCAACACAGCTATTGCGACACCCACGGGCACCTATGCCGGATACTCTTTCGCAGTGCCTATTAATCTGGTAAAAAAGGTTGTGAGTGACCTTATGGCCTATGGTGAGGTGAAAAGAGGCTATCTGGGGGTCATTATCCAAGATATGAATTCAGAAGTAGCTGCCCGGGAAAATTTAACGATTACTCAAGGGATTTTTGTAAGTGAATTGGTTGAAAATGGTGCTGCTGAAAAAGCTGGACTGAAAGAAGGTGATGTCATCATTGAAGTGAATGGCGTGAGTACAAAGTCGGTGCCAGAGCTGCAAGAACAAATTGGTAGTAGAAATCCAGGCGATGAAATAACCCTTACCATTCATAGAAAGGGCACAAAAAAACAAATGAGTGTTAAGTTAAAAGAGTAAAATTTTTGTTCATAGTAGTGGTTGAAGTGGGGCCCTCTAAATTTATTTTGGAGGGCTTTTTAATTATTCTTCTTTTTGTAGGCATACAAGGCCTGAATGGCGTCACAGAGATTATCAAAATAAGTATTTACACCATACTTGTTTTCAATGTAAAATTTTCCAGACATGCCACCCTTAAATAGTTTTCCCTGAATGCCGTCACTGAAAACAACCAGACTCTCATTGTAATTTCCATCAGAAACGGAGTATTTATTCTCATAAGCACCTTGCTTGAAACTTGGAACAGCAGGACAATTTTGAGCAAAGAATAGCTTTGCAGAAAATAAAAATATCAAAAGTAAAAGGAGACGCATCGGTTTTTATTTTATTTAGGTAAGAGGAATCGAGAAAGGCGTTGTGCTAAAAAAACCATGGGAAAATATGCCAGGGATAAGTCAAGAAGATCAAACCAAAGCGGGGCGGGAATTTCAAAAACCATTATCAGCCCTCCCAGAAAGAAGAGTAATCCGATTACCCATGATAATTTGACAGAAAGTGAACTTGATTTTAAAATGAAAACGAGCAGGAAAGCTGCAACAAAAGTACCTAAGGCATGAGCCAGAAATGGAAAAATAAAATGTTTGGGCTCCAATAAATGCGCACCCCTGGCTAAACTTTCAGCCACACTAAAATCAACGCCCTCCGGTGGAGGAATCAGGTTCATACCAGCGATAATCAGGCCCATATTTACAAAGGCACCAGAAAACAAGAACAATAGCATTAAAAAAATGCCCCAGAGAAGAGATTTCATAGTATTTTTTGGTTCTATTAATCAGAAGCAGAAATAAATATAATCAATAAAAGAAAGGAAAGCAGCTCTTTACTCATTTTTTAACTGGCACCAGCGACATGTTTTTTTTCCACAACCCTTTTCAATCTTATTATTTTGAATCGTATGATACGCATTTCTAAGATGAATTGTAAACCATTCGAATTCCTTGTCTGATATACTTAGCCTCGCTTCTCTGAAAATTCCTTTGTTGTCCGGATAAAGATAGTCTATCTTCAAATCGTCAACCCTTGTAAAATTGTAATGAGTTTCTATCAAAAGTTTGTAAAAGGCCAATTGTCTGAAATGACTACCCCCCGGGCTTTTTAGGCTTGCTTTTTTGAGCTTTTCGTCTTGGGGAAAGGCGTATTTGTAATCTTTTACACTTACGCGAAAACCTTGATGTAGAGGTTGTAATGAAATTTGATCAAATCTCCCCTTGAGGCGCATGTTTTCAAAATGACTCAGCATTGACATTTCTGCATATGAATGTTCGATAGGAACCCAGGTGTCAGCAGGAAATCTTTGTTGGCTGTAAGCGGGAATCAGCGTTTGTAAACGGGTTTTTATTTTTTGAATTTCTTTATCGGGCAGTAGGGTTTGATAAGCTTCCAATAGATATAAAGCTTCATGAAAAAGAAATTGGCTCACCTGTTCTATTGTCTGCTTTGATTTCAATAGTTTTTCTAAGGCCTTGTGAAATAAAATTCCAATCAAAGGATCTGATTGAATGGCTACAGAACGAATACCTAAAACCACCTCATAATAAAAGGCAAGAGGACACTCAAAAAAACGATTGATACTGCTTGCCGTTAACACAAAATGTTCTATGAAATCAGGAGGGATAAAATAGTTTGTGTTTTGTAGGACCTGGGTTTGCTTTGGGCTTTCAATGGTTATTTTTTGGATAGGAAGGTTCAATCTTTGTCTTATTTCATCAATATAAGACAAAACAGTATTTTCCTTGCCCGTGCTGCTACTGTGGTGATAACTTAGATAAAGAACTTGTTTTGCTCTGGTCATAGCGACGTAAAACAGGCGACGCAGCGATTCTCTCTCTTCTTGTTCTTCGTCAGTGGTTTTATGTTGCAACAGACTAAATTGATGTAAATGATTTTTACTTTCCAGCCAATATTTTTCTATGCAATGAACCAGAAACACATGACTGAATTCCAATCCTTTACTGGCATGAGCCGTCATTAACTGGATGCCGGAAGCAGAACCCTCATTTTTAATATAGGGTAAGGGAATTTGGTTGTCCAACATTTTGTCAAGGTATTCAATAAATTGAGACAAAGGAAGAAAACCTTTTTTCTCTTTGAGATCCTGGGCAAACAATTTCAAAGTTTCAAAACAACCGAGGTGTAAGTCAGATTCTTCGCCTGTATTCACCTGACGAAAGGGACTATTTTCCAGAAAGTAGTCAATAAAACCAACAGGGTCGTCTGTATTTGAAAGCATTGCCTGATCAATGAATAATTGATAAATGGATAGGCTTAACTCATCTTCCAAGGGTATTTCGGGCCTGTCGTTTAGGAAATCTTTCCAATAGAGACCCTTATGCGCTTCTAAATCAATTATATACCGATTGTGCTTTGCCAAATGATAGGCCAGCTGCCCCAGCGTTTTAGGAGAGACAGCCCATAGCTTTGAACGAAGTATGGCATAAATGAGATCATCGGCTGCATAGGGCTGATACTTTTCTTTTACAATATATTGTGCAATTAATTTCCAGGAAAGAATAAACTCGTTTTCCAGGATATTATATTCTCTTTTACTTGAATAAGGGATTTGTTTTTTTCTAAGTAAGGATTTAATCTCGATGGATTGCTGGTGTTTTGCATAAATTATTGCTATTTCTTCCGGAGGGGTACCATTGTAAAGTAATTTTTCAATTTGTTGTATCAGCCAGGTATTTTCATCGATTAGATGAGTTGCCTCAAAAATCTGTACAGCATCATTTATATCCGGGGGATTTTCTGAAACAGAAAAAAGTTTTTTTTCCAGCTGAACTCCGGGAATATTTGAACTGATCTGAGTTAATAAGCGAATTTGATTTTTGTCGACAATGGTCTGCGCTGCATCCAGAATGGGTTGGCTGGAACGGTAATTTTCACCAAGAACAATCAAGTGTAAACCTGATTTTTTAAAGCGCCTGTAAAAGTCCATCATGTTTTCGAGTCTTGCTCCCTGAAACCCAAAAATAGATTGGTCGTCATCTCCCACTATAAATAGATTGGGGCTTTCCCAGAAATTACTCAAGGCAATCAAGAGGGCATATTGTGCCGGATTGGTATCCTGAAATTCATCTACTAAAATGTACAGGTATTGTTACTGTTATCTTGGGAGAATTTATTGTTTTTCCGGATCTGATATCAATTACAAAGCCCATAAAATCATATCATCAAAATCATGAAGCCCCCCTTCTCTCATTTTTTGGTCAAAAAGAGGGTAAAGTTCTATTGCAGATGTCAGTAGGGATACTTTTTTCAATTCCTTATCAATTTCTTTGGTTTTAAAATCCCCCTTTTTTATATCCCCTCGATTTTGCTTGTAAATGAATCGTTCATCAGAATACAGAGAATCGGCATAATCTTGTAATTCTGCAATAAAAGTCTTTGGGTCTTTTTTTTGAGATTTTATGTACTGAAAAAGATGTCTTAATTTTCCTTCGTAGAGAAAGGGTTGATTTCTATTTCCTATAATCAGCGGATGAAGAAAATCCAAAGCGAGAAGAAGTTCCCGAATGATGTCAATTTTATCCAATTCATCTGCCAGATTTTGAGTGGCATGATCTAATTCCGCAGAATTTTCCTTTATTATTTTATGACAAAAAGAGTGAAAGGTGAAAATATGCAGCTGCTGTGCCTCCGGTCCAATAAAACGCTCCATTCTTTCCTTCATGGCCCTCACGCCAGACTCTGTAAAAGTAAGACAAAGGATATGGTTTGGTTGACTATCTGTTTCCTTTAATATTCTGGCAATTCTTGCTCCCAACATATGTGTTTTGCCTGTGCCAGGACCAGCCAAGGCCAAAACAGGGCCCTCTATGGTTTTAACTGCTTTTTTTTGGGCAGGGTTGAGAGAACCGATGAGTTTTTTGTACCGATTTTGAAAATCCTGGTAAGTCGTGTCAAATTTATTGGACATCCTTACTTTTCTTTTCAAGAAAATTTCTTTCCTCTTCGGTTAAACTACTCATACCAGAACGGTTGATTTTATCAAGAATCAGATCCAGGCGATTTGTATTTATCTTTTTATCGGTCTCATTCGTCTGGGCTGTAGGTGATTTGCTTGGAGAACGATGATACACCTGCATCTGATTTGGGTACTTCTTTTTTGTTTTTTTCTTGCCCGAACTAATATTTTCCCATATTTTTTCGAAGGGAGCCGAGACATTGATCCCATTTCGCAACAATCGAATATAAGACCAACCCCAGATAGCTCCACCCAAATGGGCTATATGTCCGCCCGGATTACTGAATGGTACTGATATAATGTCAAGCAAGATAAAGAAAAATGCAATGTACTGGAGAGAGACCGGCCCAATCAGAATGACAGAGATTTGATATTTTGGGCTCAGAGTTGCTGCTGCCACGAGGATACCCATTACACTGGCCGATGCACCAACCAGTGGCACTATGCCCATGCCTTGAAAGGCGGGGAAAATCTGATAGAATAGAATAAAAAGAAGAGCCCCTGAAATTCCCGAAATTAAATAGAGCGGTAAAATTTTCTTGTCCTGTATCAAATCGTTTGTAATTCTACCAAACCCATACAATACAAGCATATTGAATAAAAGGTGCCAACCATTTGCATGTAAAAACATGTAGGAAAAAATTGTCCAGGGCTTGAAAATAAATGAGCTGAACGAAGAAGGGACATAGAAATATTGAGATAGGAAATGTTGGAAATATTCAATTTTAATCCCCATTAAAAACAGAGGTACAATGAAAAGTTGAATTGAAAAATATAATATTACATTGATATACAAGAGCTTAATAGTTGTATTTCCATATGTATACCCTTTTTTAAGATCTTGCCAGATTGTCGACATAACTAAAAATTTTCACCTGTTCTGCGCCAATATTGGATCATGATGTAACCAAACAAAGCTCC
>CAZNNX010000091.1:0-5961 GCA_964574485.1 uncultured Saprospiraceae bacterium
ATAGTTGAAATTGGTGGTACAGTTGGAGATATAGAATCTCTACCCTATATTGAATCTATGAGGCAGTTGCGTTGGGAAATGGGAAAAGAAAACTGTATTAATATTCATCTTACTCTTATACCTTTTTTAAAAGCTGCCGGAGAACTTAAAACAAAACCAACCCAACATTCCGTGAAGGAATTACTAAGTTCTGGCGTTCAACCTGATATTTTGGTTTGTAGAACAGAACATGAACTTTCCTTTGACTTAAAAAGAAAATTAGCACTTTTTTGTAATCTAGATTCTGGTTCTGTAGTAGAAGCTATGGATGCTGACAGTATCTATGATGTTCCCTTGTTGATGTTGAAAGAAAAATTAGATACAACAGTTCTGACAAAATTAAGGTTAATCGATAAGACTGAGCCTAAATTAGAAAAATGGAAAAACTTTCTTTCAGTACTCAAAAATCCTTCCGGGCAAATCAGCATCGGGTTGATTGGTAAGTATGTTGAATTACAAGATGCATATAAGTCAATCAGCGAGGCCTTTGTTCATGCAGCTGTTGCCAATGGGATCAAGGTGAAATTAGTTTACATACATTCCTCGTTGATTGAAGCAACAAATGTGAAAGAGAAACTACAGGGTTTATCTGGAATTATTGTTGCACCCGGATTTGGTGAAAGGGGAATAGAGGGTAAGATCGAGGCTATCAAATATGCAAGAACAAATCAATTGCCATTTTTTGGTATATGTTTGGGAATGCAATGCGCTGTTGTGGAATTTGCTCAAAATGTTTTGGGTCTTGCCGATGCGGCGTCTACGGAGATGAATCCTGATACTACAGCTCCCGTCATTCATTTAATGGAAGCTCAAAAGAATATTGAGTCAAAAGGAGGAACGATGCGCTTGGGTACTTATCCCTGTGAACTCAGAAAGGATAGTTTAGCTAAGTCTGTTTATGGAAAGAAGAATATTCATGAAAGGCACAGACACCGTTACGAATTTAACAACTCCTATTTGGAAAATTTTGAGACAGCAGGAATGATGGCAACAGGAATAAATCCAGACAACGGTTTGGTGGAGATTGTCGAGATACCCACACATCCTTGGTTTGTTGGAGTTCAATTTCATCCCGAGTATAAAAGTAGGGTGGAGGAACCACATCCTTTATTTACAGACTTTGTATCAGCCTGTATTCGATTTGATAAAGAATTTAAAAAATAAAAAAAAGGATATCAATTTATGATATCCTTTTTTTTGGGAAAAGTTTACAAATCGTTATTCAACTGGTAAGGCATTGTATACATTTACAACCTCACGAACAGCACTGGCAGAATCTTGCAACAACTTCATTTCATCAGCATTCAATTGTAATTCAATAACCTGTTCAATTCCATTGGCGCCTAATTTAACAGGAACCCCAAGGCACAACTCGTTTATGCCATACTGACCGTTAAGCCAAGCGCAACATGGGAAGATTCTTTGCTCGTCTCTCACAATTGCAGATACCATTTGAGCAGCAGCTGCACCTGGAGCATACCATGCAGATGTGCCCATGAGTTGAACTAATTCTCCACCTCCATTCTGAGTTCTTTTGATAATTGCGTCTAATTTTTCTTTTTCGATCATTTCTGTAAGGGGAATACCAGAAATTGTAGTGTATCTGGGCAGTGGAACCATCGTGTCTCCATGTCCACCCATTAGAACAGCTTGTATATCTCGAACTGAAACATTCAATTCTAAGGAAAGAAATGCTCTGTAGCGTGCTGTGTCCAAAATACCGGCCATCCCAAATACTCTGTTAGGGGCAAGTCCAGATCTTTTGAATGCAGCATAGGTCATCACATCTAAGGGATTTGAAACTACAATGATAATAGGATTGGGAGAATATTGTAAAATCTGATCAGTAACCGAATTTACAATCTTAGCATTGATCGCGATTAAATCGTCTCTGCTCATACCTGGTTTACGTGGCAGCCCTGCAGTGATAACCACTATATCAGAATTTGCAGTTTGTCTGTAATCAGAAGTACCAATGACTCGGGTGCTATATTCACCTATAGGTGCCTGTTGGTAGATATCCAAAGCTTTTCCCATAGCCATCTCTCCCTTTAGGTCAAGGAGTACAATTTCGTTCACAATATTATCATGTGCCAAAACATCTGCTACAGTTGCACCAACATTACCAGCACCAACAACAGTTACTTTTCTCATATTGAAATTGATTTAAAAATGATTTATTTTAATAATATAAAGCACAAAGATAGTTGATTATCTACAATAAATTTCGAGATTTTAACTAAAAAAAACCTTGTAAAGAATTAAATTTTGTTAAAATATTTTCAAGAAGTGTTATTTCTTCGCTTAAAAAGTAAAATATAATTAGTGTGGATCTAAGCATATAATTTTTGTAATAAATTATAGTGTAAAATTTACTTTGGTGAAGATATGTTTTTGTAAAAATTATTATCTTAGCCTATTGTTAAGCCTGATGAATGAATGTATTTAATTACTTTGAAATAAATTCCTGTAAATCAGTTGCTTATCTTTTTAATTTGAATCATTAAAACCTAACGTGCAAAAATTATGTTAAGAAATCTTACATTATTTGTGACTTTACTGCTTGGTTTTTCTCTGGTTGAAACAATTTCAGCCCAGCACAATCACTTGGGATGTGGTACAACTACTCAAGATCAAGACAGAATTAAGGATCAATTATTTGAAAACAGAAGGAACAAAGCACAACTGATGGCAACCTACAATGATGCGATCAGAATGCGTAATGCAAATGACAGTACCTTATGGGTTCCTGTTGTTTTTCACATGTGTTCCAGAGCTGATGGAACAGGACAGCAAAATGATGCCTGGGTTCTTCAGGAAATGTGCTATTTCAATCAGAATTACGCAGACCAAAACATTCAATTTTATTTGGTTGACATTAACAGATTTAACTCAAATCAAATGTATGTTAATGCGGAAGCAAACTCTGACTACATCCGTTCTATTCACAGGGTAAATAATGTGGTGAACATATATGTGGCAGGTCCTGCAGTAGGTGGCACTCAATATGGAGCTTATTATGCACCCAACTGGGATTGGATTTTTACCTGGAATGATATCTACAATTGGGGTTTGTCTCATGAAGTTGGACATATGTTTACTTTAGCTCATACATTCAACGGATGGGAAGGTACTGACTATGCTACTGAATCTGCAGCAAACGGTTATGCACCCATGATGGGAACCAATGGCAGACCAGTTGAGAAAGTGGCTAGAGGTGTAGCTGGAGAAAATTGCCAATATGCTGCCGATGGATTTTGTGATACACCACCAGATTATGCATCTGGAGGAGGTGGATGTAACATGCCATCTAATTGGTTTGACCCAGATTCCGTTCAAGTACAAGTAAGCAATATTGATAATCCGCTCAACTACATGAGTTATTTCTTTTGCGGTCCCAAGAAGTTTACTGATGATCAAAAAGATGCGATTAAACTTGATGTAGTAAGAAGATGGAACGCTTCTCAGGATGCGCCGAGTCCTCTCACTGTTACAAATGCACCCAATATTTTGTACCCATCTAATGGAGCAATTGCTCCCTATACAAGTGCACCTGTGCACTTTACATGGGAAGATAGCGGTAATCATGGCATGTATTTATTTACTTGTGACAGAACTACTTTAAATGGTGCAGTTGTTGTGAATAACATTGCAACCAGATTGGTAAGAGGCAATGAAACTTGGTTAACATTAACACCTAATCTTGAATACAGATGGACTGTCAGAGCAGTAACAGCCTATGATTTGTGTAATAATCCTGCCAATGCTTCCACCCCTGCACTCTTTACTACAGCCAACTGGCCTTTGTCAAACGACCAAGTTGAAGCTACAGTTTTGAGTAGTAATGTTTATCCTAATCCTACAGGTATGAACGATGAGGTAATGGTCGAAGTGGAAGTACCTTTTGATGCTCAGGTTCAAATTACAATTTCTAATACTTTAGGTCAGATGGTTATGCCTGCTCAACAAATGAATGTATTTTCCGGAAAAAATATCGAACTTTTAAATGTAAGAGACTTATCTGCTGGAATGTATTTTGTTAATATTGAAACAGGTAATCAAGTGATTACTCATAAATTGATCGTGAATAAGTAATTAACTGTATCATATCAATGAAAAGGGCTTTTGTACAAACAAAAGCCCTTTTTTTATTGATATGCACCAAACTGATTTTCAAACATAGATTATGATGGATAATCAATTATTTTTTATATTTCCAATTTTTGTCTCTGCCCAAACGAATCATTTCTATTGCTTTTTGAATTCTATTCAGTTTGGTTTCTTCTTTTTTTGCATCTATTATCCATTGAATGTATTCTTTCTGACAAGATATACTCATAGATTTGAACTGCTGCCAACATTCAGGATTGGAATGCAGCGCATTTGTTAGTGCCTCGGGTATTTCCAGAATTAGTTCTTTAGAATTTTCGATCTTTTTTTTCTTGTAATCTGACAAATGAAGTTTTTTGGCTTCCTCAATCAAATCAATTAAAATTTCTTCAGAGGGTAAATCTTCCAGTGATTTTATTTTCCCTAATTGACCCATTCCTGTAGACCCAATAGGATACAGAACCTGTTGCGGATCTGACAATCCTTCCGCATTCCAAAAGCTAAAACTACAATGTTGCTTGTGGGCAGCCATACTACAGATCATTTTCTTATCTAGAGTGAAACAAGGAAAATTCCATTTAATTTCAATGTTTATTTCTGGTATTTGCCTTAAGATTAGATTTTTTAGATACAATAGGATAGGTTGTGCAAAGGGAGCAGCCTCATTGTAATATGATTCAAAGTCTTTTGCTTTCATACACCATTTGATTTAAGATTTCATCTTTGACAAGTGTTAGTTCAAGTTGTTCGTTGTAGGAAGCGGAAAGTATGAACAATTTTTGTTTGAAAAAATGCTCATACACATAATTATTAACTTGGGGGATTTGAATATGACTGAATGAATTGGTATCTATCCATACCAGTTCACCTTCCTCACATTTGGGTGGAATAAATTTTTCTACCCTGGATGTATATATGTAACTAAGCCAATTGTATTGAATGGGGGAGGTCTCGCATAAAATTCCTGCAAGTTTCAGTTCTTTTGGAATAAAACCCGTTTCCTCATGACATTCTCTCATTGCAGCTTCTTCAGGATTTTCAAATTCTAATAATTTTCCACCAACAGGCAAGTATTTTCCTCTATTAGGTTCTTTGTTACGAATCATTAAGAGTATCTCCTTGTCAGTTTGAAGGATCACCATTGCAGCGATTTTGATTTGTCCCTGAGCATTCAAAGCCAATGGAATTTTACATTTTGATAGATATCTGGATGAAGACTGTATGCCACTGGACAGGTTTTTGCGCAATTTTCCAAAATTTTCATTGTTTTAGGATCCAATTTTTCTTTGAAAAATAGGTCTATTTTGATTTCTGTAATTCTACGTGGGTCTGTACCCATTATTTTGGTAATTTGAACTTCAGTATTAACTATGTTCCATTGGTTTTCATTGGCTTTAATTCCCATGATAGTTAACATGCAGGCTGCTAAGGCTGTTGCAACCAGATCAGTTGGGGAAAATGATGCTCCTTGTCCTTGATTGTCTTTAGGTGCATCTGTGATGAGCGTAGTTGAAGATGTACTGTGCGTACATAAATTTCTTAAGTTTCCCTGGTAAATGATACTAGCTGTCATATTTCATCGTTTAAATCTATGGCTAAATCCAATAAAAGCTAAATTTATATGAATTTGTATTAAATTCGAAGAGAAAATAAAAAGATATGTTTTGTTAAACTTTGTTAAGTTTAAAAAATACCTCCAACTGTTTATTGCTTTGGTATATATTTGGAATATGATGATTAAAATGCGTAGAAATATGAAGATTAAACTAGCTGTTCTCGTAATTTTAAGTTCCCTATTTATTGCTTTCAAAT
>CAZNNX010000091.1:5971-12109 GCA_964574485.1 uncultured Saprospiraceae bacterium
AACTTACAAACTGAGTGATTTTGATGATAAAGAATCTTTATTGATGGAGGTGGTATATCAGAGTTTGCAATACAATCACTATGCACCTGAGAATTTGGATGATAAGTTTTCTGCCAAAGTTTTTGATTTATATATCAAGAGATTGGATGTTGGCAAAAGGTTTTTCTTAAAAGAAGATATGGAAGCCTTTCTTTCTTATCGTAATCAACTAGATGATGAGATTCAAAATAAGTCCTTCGCATTTTTTAATTTAGTTAGTGATAGATTTGAAAAAAGATATTCCAAGGTAAAATCGATATATGAGGAAATTCTTTCACAACCATTTGAATTTGATACGGAAGAACAAATTGAGACAGATGGAGAAAAAATGGATTATGTCTCCACTGATATTGAGCTCAAGGAAAGATGGAGATTGTACTTAAAATGGCAAGTGTTAAGCAGAGTGGAGGAGATTGTATCACAACAGGAGAAAAGAAGCAAAAAGGATGCGAAGGATACGATTGCAGAAGAGAATATTGAACCTAAATCCATGATTCAAATCGAAAAAGAGGAGCGTGAAAAAGTACTTAAGAATTTTAGAAATTGGTCAAAAAGTATTGAAAAAGAGACTCGATCTGAAAAAATGGCGGCTTATGTTAATACATTTACTAATGCTTATGAGCCTCATTCTGGTTATTTCCCTCCATTAGAAAAAGAAAATTTCAATATTCGCATGTCTGGAAAATTGGAAGGGATAGGGGCACAATTAAGAGAGGAAGACGGATATATCAAGGTTGTAAATATTGTACCTGGTTCTGCTTCTTACAGACAGGGAGAGCTTGAGGTGAATGATAAAATAATAAAAGTTGGACAGGGAAAAGAAGAGCCAGTTGATGTTGTTGATATGAGAATTGATGATGTTCTCCCCTTGATTAGAGGAAAAAAAGATACTGAAGTAAGATTAACTGTTAAAAAAACCAGCGGTGCGATCAAGGTGATTCCTATCTTGAGGGATGTAGTTGTTTTAGAGGAAAGTTATGCTAAATCAGCCATTTTAGAGCATTCAAAATTAAATGTAAGGGTAGGACTTATAGATTTAAGGAGTTTTTATGCTGATTTTGATGATCCTAACGGGAGAAGATGTGCAAAAGATATCAAAAAGGAAGTTGAAAAATTAATCAAGGAAAAAGTAGACGGAATTGTCATTGATTTAAGATTTAATGGTGGAGGCTCTCTAACGGATGTGGTTGACATGACTGGCCTTTTTGTAGATAAAGGGCCTATTGTTCAGGTAAAAAACAGAAATGCAAAGCCATATGTTTATGAAGATCGCGATCCCAGTACCCTTTATTCTGGTCCTTTGATTATCATGGTGAACGCTTATTCAGCCTCAGCTTCAGAGATTATGGCAGCTGCACTTCAAGATCATGGCAGAGCCATTATAGTAGGAACTTCTCCAGCTACTTTTGGAAAGGGTACAGTTCAAAGATTTTTTAGTCTGGATGCCATAGTTCCTGATCATCTAAAATATTTGGGAGAATTGGGTAGTATTAAAATAACAATTCAAAAATTTTACAGAATTAATGGCGGTTCAACACAAATGAAAGGTGTGATTCCAGATATCGTTTTACCTGGGGCCTACAGCTATATGAAAGTGGGAGAACAAGAAGAGGATTATCCCATGGCTTGGTCTGAAATTGAACCTGTTTCCTATTCTAAAAACGATCAATTTGCTAAAATAATTGATAAAGTGAAAAAGAAAAGCGCAAAGAGGGTAGCGCATAGTAAGGTTTTTCAATTAATTGATGAAAATGCCAAGTGGCTTAAGAAAAGACAAGATGAGTCTACTTTTTCCTTGCAGTTTGATCAATATATTAAAAATCAAAAACAGATAGATGCCGAAATGGAGGGCTTTAAGGAAATTACAAAAGAAAATGAAATACTTAGTATCAAATCATTGAAGATTGATTCAGATCAGATCGGATCTGATACCTTGAAATTAAATGTTATGAAAAATTGGCATAAATCGTTGAAACAAGATGCTTATTTGGAAGAGGTAACCGAAATGATTTATGATTGGAAAAAATAATTTTTTTTAGTCCTCTCTCGTGGGGACTTTTTTTTGGTTCCACTTCTCATTTTATAAAGTTTATTCTATATTTATAAGATAAGTAATTCCTATGCAGATAGATGTAGATAAATCATCAGATACAGCTCATGAAAAATTAGTTTTACAGCTTCCTATGGAAGATGTAAACTTAATCCTAAAAGCTTTGGGTAATTTGCCCTTTCATCAAGTTTATGATCTGATTGGAAAAATTCATCAACAGGCCAACGAACAATTATTTGAAAAATAAATTATTGTTCATGAATCGAGATCCACTGCAAATAAAAAAAGAAGATGTACTACACAAGTGCATGGATTTTTATGCACTTCGGGAAGAAGGGATGGAATGGCTTCAAAAATTAACAGGTTCCATTTGGACGGACTACAATGTTCACGACCCTGGCGTAACTATTCTGGAACAACTTTGTTATGCACTGGCAGATTTGGGTTATCGCACCGAATTCAGCATTCAAGACTTACTTCATAGCACCCGTCCTAAGTCCAATACGAAACCACAGGATACTTACTTTGATCCATCTGAAATATTACCTACAAACCCAGTCAGTATTAATGATTACAGAAAGTTGATTATTGATCGGGTTCAAGGGGTGAAAAATGCCTGGGTAATACCAGTGACTAATCACTTGTTAGGTGTAAAAGGGTTGTATAAAGTATATCTCCAATTGGATGATATTTCTTATTCCAATGAGATCGTAAGGCAGGTGAAAGAAGTATTTTGTGCCCACAGGAATATGGGGGAAGATTTAGAGGCGATTGAGATCCTGGAAAAAGAAAATATTACAGTTTTTGCTGAACTGGACATTAGCTCTGACGTCATAGCTGAAGAAGTTTTGGCTGAAATCTTATTTAAGTTGGAGGAGCATTTGAATCCTTCCATCCGATTTTATAGTGTTGATGAGTTGATAGCAGAGGGTAGACAAATTGACCAAATTTTTGATGGACCCAGTCCGGTTCATGGTATAATAAAGAGTGAGGACCTGAAACCTATTAAGCAGGAGGTTTATATTTCAAAGATGGTTGAAATTATTTCTGCGGTGAAAGGGGTAAGAAGATTATTTTCATTCAGGGTAGAGAAAGATGGTTTTCCTGTAGAAGGAGACCTGGTTCACATAGCAGAGAGCAGGTTTCCATATTTAGATATGGATACAATAGATTTTAAATGGAAATCTCAGGAATATCCCATACGTTTTGAAAGAGGAAATCTAAATTATCAACTTGACCTCAATACGGCCAACCAGATTTTATATTCTCTCTACGCCAAATACAAAAAAGGATATCATGTTAAATTACTTTTCAATGAGAAAGATTATCCTTCTCTTTGGACTCAGGAAGAAATTTCAAAGTATTATTCCATTCAACATGGTTTTCCAGTAACTTATGGGCTCGGATCACTCGGATTAATCAATCAATTGCGCCCAAGCAGAGAGAGATATGCAATGATTAAGCAATTGAGAGGATATTTGTTGTTTTTCGAACAAATTTTGGCAAACCACTTGGCTCAATTGTCTAAAATAAAGGAAATTTTTTCCCTTTCTTCAGATTTGAATCAGACTTATTTTAGCCAGGTACCTCGACATATTCCTTTTTTGGAAGAGGTTGTTGCTGGTAATCAGTTGGGTAGCTATGAAACAAAATTAACTGAGACATTGCGAAAGGGCGATCCATTCCTCCAAAGGCGAAACAGGGTTTTAGATCATTTATTGGCAAGATTTGGAGAACATTTTTCTACAGATTTTTTAATGCGCCTGGACCATTATATACAGGACGATGATCAATTGAAAAAGAAGGATTCCCTGATACAGGCCAAGATTGATTTGCTTGCCAATTATGTTCACACAAGCCGAAATAAAAGTAAGGGTGTAGATTATCTCAGTCTTTCAGCATTAATGGAATCGCAGGAAAATAATTGGAATGCAGTTTTTGATCAAATAAAAAGTATTTATCCCAATGAAAAAGACCAGATTGAATCTCAAAGGCTGAAAATAAGAGAACATTATAACCATCTGGTACATATTCAGGATCTAGTTTCTTTGGCTTACAAGGAAATATCAACTGTTGATTTTGCCCATGAAATGACTAGAAAAATATTGAATGATATGGATTTGGAGGAAAAATACATCCAGGAAATTCATGAAGTCAATGTAAAACATATACAATGGGCTAAGGATTTAATTCGGTCTGAGGTTTCAGGCTTGAAAAAAAGGGTGAGCTTGCTTTTGAGTATTGAGAAAACCGGAAATGAATCTTTGCTGTCATTTTTTGAAAAAGAGGGCGATCAAATTAGATTAAAAGATTTGCCCATTCAGAATCGTACAGATACGGAGCAGATGTTTTTTTTAACAGAGGTGCATACGCAAAATCTAAATCAAAATGATCCGGGTTTTAGTTTATATCAAGACAATTTTGTCTTTAGATATACAAATGAGTTGAGGTTTTTTCAGGAATTATCCTCAAAAGCTGTCTTTGCACATCAATACATTATACAGACGATTTCTACAGATTCAGCTGAGGTTTATGGGATCTTTTTCAAACAGTTACAAAATGAAGACAGCTATCTGATTAAATGGGAAACTACCAGATTGGCTGCCATGGAATCCATTCAGTTCTTAGTAAAAACTTTTAGAGCTTTGAATAGGTCCAGTGAAGGAATTCATCAATTGGAACATGTACTTCTTAGGCCTCAGGCACAGGATAAACATGGTTTTCGATTACTGAACGATCAGGATCGAATTTTGCTGCAAACCGTACATACTGGAAATTACGAAGATCAAAAATTTATATCTCAGCAAATAGACTTATTGGCGGCCAAAAGGGATTTATATGAAATCAGGAGAAATAACGATAATACCTTTGCTTTATATGTGACTGAATATCAAAAAGATATACTTTATTGCCCCGAGTTGTTTTATACGGAAGAAGGAGCAAGAGAGAAAAGAGATGAAATTATTGATTTTATAGAAAGCTTTAAAAATGCAATAACTAGTCTACAATCTTTTATTTCCTTTTATATGGATGATCAACAAGGTTCACAAGAAGTACATGAAAATTATTCATTGGCAATGACTGTTGTCATACCCGACTGGCCAGGCAGGTTTCAAATTGATGATTTCAAAAAGCATATTAAAAATCTATATAGGCTAAATGCACCTGTTCACCTTGATATTCAATTTAAGTTTTTGAATCTGAACCAAATGTTTGCATTTGAGTCGATGTATTACGAATGGATGTCACTCAGATCATTAACTGTATCTCCTCAACCTCAATTAGATCAGGTCGCTTATAAACTTTTACAATTTGTAAATCAAATCTGATGATCATGAAAAATATTTTATTCCTGTTTTGTTTTCTTATTTCACTGCAAATTACAGCGCAGTCTACCGTTAAGTTTCGCATTAAAAATGCCGGATTTACTGTAAATGGATCTTTTTCTTCCTTTACGAATCAGATCAGCTTTGACCCTCAGAATTTATCTCAATCCAAACTATCGGGTGTTGTAAAAGTTGAATCTGTGAATACCGCAAATTCTATGCGTGACAATCATTTACGAAATGCAGATTATTTTGATGTGAAAAAGTTTCCAACTATGAAATTCGAATCAGCCTCAATTCAGTTGATTTCAACGAATAAGTTCAAGGTAAATGGAAATCTTACAATCAAAGATGTTACCAAAAAGGTTAGTTTTGAAATGAACTATCAATTCAAAAATGGTAAGCAAAATTTTGATGCCAGTTGGAAAATCAATCGACTTGATTATCATGTGGGTGAAAGTAGTTGGGTTACGGATGATGAGCTAAGTATTGATATACACATCGAGAAATAAAATCAGCAGATCAATTCAATATGAGGGTGCTCAGCTTGAATTCTTTGTATATCTAGGATATTTTTACCCAAAGGACTTTGTTGCAGTATAATTTTTTTGAGCTTTTCTAACGAAAAAAGTGAGGCTGGGAGGCTTTTGATTTGGGTTCTTCTCAGATTTAATACTTCTAAATTAGTTAGATGGATACAATCTTCAGATATGTTATTTATAT
>CAZNNX010000092.1:0-253 GCA_964574485.1 uncultured Saprospiraceae bacterium
CTCCGAACGTCGTAGCGGCCGTGGCTACATCCTCGACGTAGGTCGACTCGAACTTACCGTCCCGTTCGACCCGCACGACGTAGTAGCCGCCCAGCTTCTCCTTGATCGCCGCGTCGAGCGCCGCCAGGTCCGGAGGGAGCTGCTCGACGTCGATGCCCAGGGCGCGCACCTCGCGCTTCGTGAACCCGGCCTGCGCCTGCGACTTGAAGCCGTGCAGGACCGACCACTTGAATTCGGAGCCGTCGTTCAGCAC
>CAZNNX010000092.1:263-11849 GCA_964574485.1 uncultured Saprospiraceae bacterium
ACCGGACCCAGTCGACGCCCTTCTTCGACGTCCACGCGCCGCCGCCGACAAGTGTGGCCTCGTGCAGGCCGTCCGCCGGCGGGGTCAGGTCGTCGCCGCCCACGGCGTCGGGGTCCGCGTTCTCCCATGTCTCCGCGAACGTCATGCCGCCACCGCCTCTCCGGCAGGAGTCTCGACGGGCTCGGCATCGGCCCCCTCGAGCTCCGGTTCATCAGCGGGCGGTGCAGGAGCGGGCTCCGGGCTACGGCGAGCGTCACGCTCGGCGAGATCGCGCGCCACACCGTTCGGGAGCGCGGCGCCCATCGCCCGATACAGCTTCGCCGCGTCCATCGGCATCGGCTCCGGCAGCGGCAGCCTCGACCCCGCCTCGAACCGGGCAGACGGCTGCGTGTGCAGCATGCGCTTCGTGCCGAGCGTCTCGGCCAGCAGGATGACCTGGCACACGCCCTTGACGTAGCCGAGCGGGCGCTTGGAGAGCGCCGGGACGTACCGGGTCAGGTCGCCATCCTTCTTCTCGGTCGTGTGCGTCAGGAACCAGATTCCGAGCGGCGAGCCGATCAGCCGGCCGACGACGTCGATGAACACGCCCTCGCAGGTGTTGATCGAGCGCTGCCAATCGTCGGTCGCCGACGCGAGCACGTCGTCCTTGCCGGCGTGGTGCACATCGCAGAATCGCCAGAGATCGTCGACGAGGTCGAGGACGACGGTGCGGAACTGGTGCTCGGTCATCGTCAGCTCGGTGACGAGCGCCTCGAACTCGGCCCACGAGCCGACATGCGCGACGAAATGGTCGCCGTCGAGCATCGTCGACCCGCGCTGCGTGTCCACGATGAGCGTCGTGTCGGCGGGCCAGGACGCGGCGAGCGTCGACTTGCCGACCTTCGGCATGCCGGCCAGCAGCACGCGCACGTCGAGCGGCGACACGTCGAGCGCGTCCCGCGACTGCTTGGTGGTTGGGATCAGGGTCATGCGGATACTGCCTCCTTCATTGGGGATTCGTTCTCACTCACAAGAGGGGTCCGCCGCGCGTCTTCCGAGAACGGCATGTGCGCGGCGCGGAACTCAGCGGCGACGCGGGCGGCCTGTTCCTCGGTGTCGTGCCGCCCGAGCCAGTGGACCTGCCGGTTGATCGTCACCGTGGCCGACCAACGGCCGGTCTGTTTGCAGTAGCTGACGCCGCGGTAGCGTGACCGCGCTCCGCGGTTGCCACCGCGCGAACGGTTCGAGATGTTCTGGGCGCGGGTTGCGGCGCGCAGATTCGCGCGCCGATTGTCCAGCTTGTCGCCATTGATGTGGTCGCCGTCGAGGCCGTCACCGGGCAAAAGCCCGAGCACCTCGCGGTGCATGCGAATGGTGCCCTCGGCCTTCGTGTAGCGGCAGACGTAGCCCTCGGAACTCAAACGCCAGAGCCACTCGTAGAGCGCATCGAACTGGTCGTCGTCCACGAGCGTGTGGCCGACAAGCCGACCGCGGTCGTACACCGGGATCTGCTTCATGCCGCCCTCTGCTCTCGGATGTGGAACTGGTGAACGGCACCCGGCTCGTCAGCACACAACGAGAGATACGTGCACCCCGCAAAGTCCTGGCACGCCGCGGTGTTGCGCGGGAAGACGCCGTCGCGGCGGGCGTCGCGGACCTGCTCAGCCCAGCGCCACAGCTCCAGCTCCAGCCGGAGGAAGTCGTCGGAGCGGCGCGCGCACGGCTGCTCGACGAGGTAGTGGTCGGGCCGCGACTGGTACTCCGACGCGATGCGTTCGAGGTAGCCGTCGTGCGATTCCGTCTTCGTGCGACGGATGCCCGGCTTCAGCGTCATGCGGTACCGGACCTCGCGCACCATCACGCCCGTCGAGCGCCAGATCAGGTAGCAGCCGATGGACACCTGGCGGTCCAGGCGCAGCTTGCGCTCGAGGTCGCCGGGGCGCCGCGGGATCTGGCCCACGAGCTTGTCCTCGATCATCGTCCGGTAGTCGTGCGAGACGGCGTCGACGCGGCCGACCAGATCGAACGTGCGCGACATAGCCCCCGTGTGCGGGTTGCGGAGCCGGACACGGATTTCGTGCTCGCGCGTTTCGGCATGCTGGCCGTACCGGTCCAGGTATGCGCGGGCGGCGCACCGGGCGACCTGGGCCTGAATCTCGGCCGTCTCGCGCTCCGGGACGACAACCCAGGGGTCGCCACCGAACTCGGCAACCAGTGCGTCGTGGCCGTTCAAGACGGTGGCCCAGGCGACGTCAGGGTCGCCAGCCTCGAGCGCGTCGGCGAATGCCGCACCGGTCAGGAGCGGCGCAGCCTTCACGTTCGGGTCGAGGCGCCGCTCGTAGTGCCAGTAGAACCGCTGCTGGCAGCCGAGCAACGTGCCGATGGCCGAGTGCGACAGGTGGTCGCGGCCCGTGTCGGTGCCGGCCAAGTTGACGAGGTCCGGTGGCGCGAGCGTCGGCACCGGCGCGGGTCGTCGACGTCGATCCACAAGCGCTCCTCGTGCGGTCATGCGGCGGGCCACAGGTCGTCGACGTCGATCCACAAGCGCTCCTCGTGCGCGCGGATCGCGGCAGCCTCACGCGCGGCGCGCTTTGCCTCGCGGGCGGCGCGCTGGTCCTGGCGCGTCCAGCGCAACTCGGCGACGGCCAGAAGAGCGGTCACGCCCCAGAGCACGACGAGGAACACGAGCACCGCGTCGAGGCCGGTCATCGCGCGACCTTCTGGTTGCGCGGACGGACCGTGGGCGGGCCGGTGACCTCGCGCCGGTAGCGGAGCGTGTCGCGGGCGACGCGAGCGACGATGCACACCGGCACGGAGAGCAGGAGCCAGGTCATGCCGCCATCTCCTCGTCGAGATCGACGCCGGCGGCGTCGTACGCCGCGGCGCGCAGCTCGTCGCGCATGAAGTCCTGGGCGTCCTCCCAGCACGACTCGCACTGGTCGCCGACGGAGCCCCAGCCGACGACGGGTGAGCCGCAGCGGCACTCGGTCGGCTGCGGCGGCGCGACGAACGTCATACCGCGACCTCCTGCTCGTACTCGGCGATCCGGCGCGCGATGATGTGCCGGACCTCGCCGGAGAGCGTGCGGTTCTCGCGCTGCGCGATCTCCTCGAGGCGGCGCCGATCTTCGGCGGCGATGCGGACCGCCAGGGCGGGCGCCATCTCCGGTTTGACGTGTGTTTGACGCGACATGAGCACGACAATACACTGTCGGACGGATGGTGTCACAACTTGACAGACATCTTGCGTCAGGAAGTGACGCGGCAATGCCGTGGACACGCCGCGACCTCGCGGAAAGACTCGCGTCGCAGATGACCTCCTACCGGCAACAGCTAGGCCGGCGGCGGACGGGACGAGAAACCGCTGCAAGGGTCGCAGGGTCGCCCCGGCGCCACAGCTCAACCATGCCCACGATGACCAGGAAGTCGAGATCGTCCATGTCCTATATGCGGCCCCTGTGGTTGAAGAACGTACGCGCCGGCGGTGAGGGGCACGTAGCCGGGTCGAACCGTGGCACGTTCGCGATCACCGCGATCGCAGCGGCGGAAGTACCGATACAGACGGAGTTCTTCGCCTCAGAGCATCGATCGCTGAGCGAGCTACTGGCGGACCAGGGCATCGCTGGGCCGCAGGGTCTCAATGCGCTCGTGAACGATGCCCAGGTACCCGAGACCGATGAAGATGCCTTCCTGGCGGCCATCTTCGCCGAAGACGAATGAGCCAGCCCGCCTCGGGCGACGTCGTCGTTCTTGACACCGTCGTCCTGTCGCTCCTCGCCGCACGATCCCGCAGGCCGGAAGTGGTTGCACACTGGCCTGAGGAGGCGATCGCGATGCTCGACACGAGCGTTCTGGCGATCAGTCCCGTCACTGTTGCGGAGGTGGAGTACGGGCTGCTCAAGAACCCGGGGCACGAACTCGCAAGAAGCCAACGCGCGACGCTGAGCACGTGCCCGTTGCTTCCCATCGATCCGGCGGTCATCGCAGCGTGGGCACATCTGAGGCACGGCAAGACTCCCGGGCTCAGTATCGGCGACAACGACCTATGGATCGCAGCAACGGCCAGCGCGCACGGCATATAGAGGGTCCAGCGCGACGATTCTCGCCCCCCTGTTCGTCACGATTCTGTGCCAATCCGGCTGCGGAACCGCTGAGACGGCACCGGAGCCACAGACGACGGCGACGACGAGCGCGGCGAGCGCCCGAGACGCGCAGCTCGCGCGCGACGCCCGCAGGCTCCTGCGCCGCGACTATGGCGACTCCGCTAGCGCGCCGTCGTGGTTCCCGCTCGTGCAGCTCGACAAGATCCGCGCGGAGGACGGAGTCGTGACCGTGCCGACCGAAGTCGGCGACGACGCCGACAAGACAGGGCCCGTGAACGCGATCTGCGCGGTGCTCGCCCCAGCCGCCGGCGAGCTCGACGCCGACGACGTCGTGGTTACGGGAGACGACGCCGCGGGCGGCACCGTAGAGCTCGGGCGCTGCTAAACGAACTGTGCCCCCGGCGCGAAGACGCCGAGGGCACAGAGGACGAGCTATTCAGGAGAGCGGGTTCACTGACACGCCCACTCGCCGCGGCGGCCGACCTTCCACGCCCACGCGGCGGCGAGCGCGTTCCACTTCGCCGACGTGATCGACCGGCCCGCGTACGGCGTCGACGCGAACGTCGACGGCAGGAACTGGAACAGCCCGTGATGCACCTCGAAGCCGACGGCGTACGGGTCGAGCCCGGACTCGCAGCGCGCCACGCGCAGCAAGTCGCGGAACGGCTGACGGTGCCGCAGAGCGGCGCGCCGGATGCACGGCACAACACGGGTCTGAGAGCACTGCTTCCGTGCGACGCGTTCCTCGCACGAGCGGGTGTTGCAGCCCCTCCCGGCGAACGCCGGCGCGGGTTGCGCAAGAGCGACCGCGCAGCACACGGCCAGAGCGATGAGGGTGGCGCGTATGCGCCGCTCCTTTCTCGAGGTAAGCCCGAGCGGTCGGCGCGGGCCGGGCACCCGCCAGGGCGGGTCGTCGCCCCTACCGGGGCGGAAGCCGATTGGCCTGCCGGAGCCGATCCCGGCAGGCGGCCTGACGAGGGCACTTGAGGTTTCGGCCGCCTCGGCTGTTGCGGCGGCCTAGCCCCGCGAACCGTGGCCACGGGCAGGGCGTGAAAGCGGGTGTCACCCGCGAGCTTTCAGGACGAGCGGACGGGACCGCGAGCGGTGCACGTCACGCCACGCGAGGTCAGCGCACGCTTACGGCGCACGCTGTTGCGCTCCCACCGGCCGCCACGAGGACGCCCAGCGTTCCGCCACGCGTTCAGCTTCCGGCACGTCACACGGTCAACCGACGTGATGCGCCCAGAGCCGATGCGGCGGCGAACGTCCGAGATGATGCCGGGGATCTCGCCGCGGTACGGGTTCACGTCGACGTGGCCGCCACCGCACGCCCCGAGCTGGTTGTGATCGAGGATCCCCGAACGCGCGACCGAGCAGCCCGCAACCGCGCCCTGGCGCGCAGGAATGTCCCAGCGGCGCAGAGAGTCCGCCATCACCTGCACGAGCCGTGCACGGCCGGCACCGGAGATCAGCGAACCCTCGCGCTGGTTGTTGATGATCTCGACCGAGATCGACACGGGGTTAGCGGCGGCCTGCGTCCACGCCTTGTCGGACTCCCGCACGATGTACGCACAGTGCCCCTCACGGTCGATGACGTAGTGCGACGACGCGGAGAAAGACGGCAGGTTGAACAGGCCGACGATGGCGTTCACATCGCTCCAGCCGGGCCGGTTCGGCGAGACCGTCAAGTGCAGCACGAACAGGCGCGGGCGGACACCGCGACGCGTCGAGTAGTTCTGCACGAGACGAGTCGTACAGCCTGCCTGCTCGGGCGCCGCGAACGGCGTTACCGCCGGCAGCTGATCAGAAGCAGCCAACCGTTCCTGCTGCTCAAGACCGGCCTGCAGCTCGGCTCGAGACACGTTGTCCGGTGTTTCGTTACGCGCCCCCTCATGCAGACCACCGTCGTCTACGGTCGGCGCAGTGACGGTCACGGGCTGCTCACCCGGTGTGGCGCCGTCACGATCAACCGTGTAGGTGATCGAGTCCGGGGTGCCGTCACCATCGTTGTCGGAACCGACGAACGGGACCCCGAAGATCGCGAGAACCGCAAGGACGATTACGAGCGCAGCGGCACGCCGCTGCACAGTCAAGAGCTGCATAAGGGCACCTCCCGGTGCGGAGTGAGTTACTGGTCTGTGGCCCGGCGGTCGGTGCCAGGCTCATCGATCCGAAGGTGGTCGAAGATCTTCTGCAGCAGCGTGCGGACCTCGGTGTGCTCGCGCCTTAGGGAAGCCAGCTCTTCCCGGAGCGCCGGGACGTCATGAACGTTGTCCAGCGCGGCATCAGCCTTCTTGTACAGCCGCCGGCCCGAAAGCCACAGGTTGCACGCGGCCCGGAGGATCACGAGACCAGCGCCGATGATGGCGGCGATCGACAGCATCGTCGACTCCGTCTCCTGCAGCCCGACGGCGACGAGCCCGGCCTTCACGAGCACGAACGCCTCGAGCACGAACACGCTTGCAAGTAGAACCCCGGCCGCCTTCATTCGGTCGGCGGCGGGGTCGGAACGACGCCGAGCAGCAAGTCCACCTCCGCCTGGGATGGGGCGCGCTCGTTCTCGGCCTCGCAAAGCGCGGCGGTCGCGGCGACGCGCTCCGCTTCGGTGGTTGTCTCTTCAACCTCGGGCTGGGACATCAGTTTGCCTCCACGAGCTCGATTGCCAGGAAATACCTCGGACTCATGACGAGAGCCTCACTAGCCCTAGCTCGACCCACGCCTACCTGGTCCAGCTAGTGTTCTGGAACCTTCGACCATCGAGATAGTCGCCGGCAGGGAGGCGGCGCACCATCGGGCTTACGGTCATTGACAGGGAGCTTCCGGGGTTGCCGTGGTACATGAACCTCGGGATGCCGCCGTCGCCGTAGTACGCGCCCGTCTGGTTGCCGTTTCTGTAAATGGCTATGCCGGGCGACGTGTTGGCCGTGATCGTCTGGTTGAAGTAGCCGAGCGCCGTGATGATGTAGAGCCCGGACTTCAGGAGGCGTACCTGGCTTCCCGTCTCCAAGACCGCGAAACTAGCCGGGGTCACGGCACGACTCAACGCCACCTTGTGCCAGGAATTGCTGGCAGTCAAAGTGAGCTGGTCAAACCCGTCCCATGCGCCGCCTGCGGGGAGTTCCTCGCGGGCCATAACGGGTGCTCTCATCGGGACACCTCCAGGTCGATCAGGTGTTGTGGATCGAAGTCGTCGCCGATGAAGACCACGTTGCTGCCGCCCAGCATCTCGACGTTGTGAGCCGCGTCCTTCGGCGAGGCCTGCAGCAGCGCTGACGCCTTCATGTAGACGGCCTGCACCTGCTCCCACGTCAGAGCGCCGGCGTACACGACGGCGCGGCTGATCGTGCCGCGGAACGGGTTACCGCCGGCGCCGGCGTCAGCACCGATTCGCAGACCGTTCGCGCCCACGAGCGTCAGCGACGTGAGCGTCGTCGACGTGCCCACGAGGACTCCGTCGAGGTACAGCTTGCGCTTCACGCCATCGGCCGGCGCGTTCTCCTCGACGGCCAGGACATGATGTGGCCGGCCGTCGGCGACGAACGGGCCGACGATCGAGTCGGCGCCCGAGTTGCAGTTGATCATGCCGTTGATGTCGATCCACACGACGGCGTGCGCGCTGCTGACGGTGCCCCAGCACAGGATCGTCTGGGCGGCGACGCCCTGCTGCGCGGTGTTGAACCAGGCGCCGTAGGAGCGGCTCGCGGTGGTGGCGGGCAGGCCGGTGTCGCTCGACCCGAGGCCAGTGTGCGCGCCGCTGAACATGACGGCGGAGTCCTTCTGCCCGTCCGGGCCGGCAGCCGCGACGATCGCGCCGCCACCGACCGCGGCGACCGCCGCGCCCCCGTTCAGGTCGGTGAGAGCGCCGGCAGCGAAGTTGTAGACGCGGAGCGGCGTAGCGGGGAAGTCGCCGTTGGCGAGAGCTGCGCCGAGGCGGCGGCGCGTGACGCGCAGGGAGCTGCGGCGCGGCGATGCGCCACCGTGCGCGAACTTGCAGCCGTACAGGTGCCGGATCTGGTCGGCCGTGAGCACCTCGCCAGTGACGAACGCCTCGTCGATGCGCCCATAGTTCGGGATATCAAGCGACGTGCCGGTGTTGTCGAGGCCGCGCGCGCCGATGCACAGCTCCGACGCTCCTTGGAACAGGCCTCCGCCTGCCGCGGTGACAGGCCCGGTTGCCTCGAGCACACCGTCGATGTAGAGGCGCAGAACGGAGCCGTTGTAGACCGCGACGGCGAGGTGCCAGCGGTCGTCGCACACGTCCGTGATGGTTGCAGTCGTCGGGCCAACGGAGGTCGTTCCGTCGAGGTACACCGACGAGAAGATGTTGTTCGAGGACGCGATCTCCATCTGGAACGCGCGCTGCCCGGCCGCTCCGTAGCGGCCGATCAGAGACTGCACGGTGCCGCGCTTCGCGGTCTTGAACCAGCATCCCCACGAGCCCGTGCGGATTCGCAGCGGGTCGCCGCCGCCGCCGTCGACCCGATAGAGCCCCTGCGAGGCCGAGCCGGCGAAGACGGCAGCGGAAGCTGCTGCGCCCTCGATGCCGATCCCGAACGGGACGCTGCCCTTGTTGGTGAGGTTCAGGCCGTTGCCAGACACGTCGCTGACGCTGCCGAGGTTCCAGAGGCCGATCGGAGCGAGTGCTCCGCAGTCGGTGAAGTCGCTAGCTGCGAGCTGGCGGCCGGCACGCGACTGGCCGACGAGACCGACGTCGAGAACCGAGCGTGAGATTGACGCTGGCCCCCACAACGGCTCCCAGGCGCTGCCGGTATCGATAGCGATCTCGCCGGTGTCCGTTGACCGGTGGACACGGCCCTTCGAAGCGGCTGCAGGCCGCGTGCCGAACGTGCTTTCGATGTACTGCGCGTCGAGGATCGTGGCGTGATTGTTGATCGACTGCCGCAGCTCGGCGACGGTGTCGACGGCAGGGGTGTCGATGACCTTCAAGCCGAGCCGGGTCGTGGTAGTTGCCATCGGTGCGCCCTCCTACGGGGTGTTCGATTCGAGGTTGGAAACAGACGAGTACGCGGCCTCGAGCTCGGCGACCGTGTCGCCGTAGAAGACGTCCTCCATCAGGCCGACGGTCCAGGAGCCGGGCGCCAACGTCTGCACCGTCACCTTGTGGCCGGCGGGAATGACGTCTGGCGCATTAAGAGCCGCGGCGAGCGCCGTCGTGCTCGGGCATTCTGCGGCGTACACGTAGACCGCGTGGTCGTAGAGCACGCCGCCGATGCGCTGCGCGAACACAACCGTTTTGGAGCCCGTGAGATACGACTGGGCAAGCGACTTCAGCGATTGCGGAGAGCCGCGGCGCATGCCGCGCGGGCGGGTGAGCTCAGCGCGGGAGCGGGCCTCATAGTCTGCGTCGCTCTCGCCGGCGAAACGTGCCGGCATCTTGCCGCCCGTCCACTGACCGGCATACGGGAGCGCCCAGAGCGGGGCGACAGCAGGATCGGTGAGTAGCTGCCACGGGTAGTCACCATCGTGCGCGACCTCGGAGGTGCGATCAAACGGATCGAGCAGGCCGCGCGTGAGGCCGTCGAGGAGGCCGTCGGAGACCGGATCGTGGCCGAGCGCAGCGAGGACGAACGCCGCGGCGCGGTCGCCAGCGGCGCTCATGCCACCGTCACCGTCGCCGGCGCGGTCAGGTTCGGCAGCGACAGCGGCGCGGGCAGCGAGACAGCCGCCGAGCCACCGTTCACCGTAACGGCCGTGACCCGATTCACGCCGGGGAGATCATCCACTGCGGCGGACACCTGGAAGATCGTCAGCGACGTGGGCGCGATCCGCGCGAACTTGCCGGCCTCGAGCGCATCGAACGCGAACGCGGACGGAGCTAGCGCCGCAGTGATTGCGGCCTGCACATCCGTGGCGAGTGAGCCGGGGGCGTCGGCGGTCGCCTCGACCGTGATCGCGACAGTGACGTTGACACGAGGAACCGGCTGCACATGCACCGTCGCGCCGACGACCTTCTCCGTTGCCAGGAACGTATTCGCCAGCGCCGTGCGCTCGAGCGACGACAGGTCTGACCCATCGGCGTGCACCGGGTACAAGGTGATGTGCCCCGGTTGGTCGCCGGGCGAGCCTGGGTCGGTGCGGTTCACGGCCTTGCAGCGCTCGACGCCGGCCTGGTTGAGCGCGAACGCCTCGTAGTCCTCGGGCGTCACAGGGATCACATGCAGGCGCGTTGCGGCGTCGGCGACGCGGTCCTGGTACTCCTCGTCCGTTTCGGCGTCGGAGCCGCCAGAAGCGGCCGTCGTGACGGTCACGGAAGTGACGCCCGGCACGGACGGGACCGCCGGGTTGGAGGCGCCGTTCGTGGCGACGCCGGCCTCGACGGCGACGACCTCGACGCCGGGCACGGACGTCGGGGAGCCGGAGGCAGCGACCACGATGTCGGTGAGCGTCACGTACGTGCCAGTAGAGCCGTCAGGGAGCGTCAGCTCAACCTCGGTGCCGGCCGAGAACGTGGCGCCAGCGGAAGCCGGGAAAACCCACGTCGAGATCGCGGTCGCAGGGGTGCCGGACTGGATCGGCAGCGCAAGGATGCGCAGCCCGAACCCGCGGTAAGCGGCGGCGACCTCGGCCTTCAGCATCGCGGCGGCCGCAGCGATACTGATCGCGGTGGACTCGGAGAGCGCGGTCTCTACGTGCCCCTCGGACGGCTCCCAGCCGGGCAGGCGGTCAGCGATTGCGGTGAGCTGCGACTCGGCTACAGCCGTTTCGTCGTCAACGATGTCGGGGTCAACGTAGGCCATCTATCCCTCCTGGGTTTCGGCGAGCGCTACCTGCACGGATACGGTCTGCTCGGGCCCGTCGCCTTCGACCGTCACGGTCACATCGGCGCGAGGTTCTCCGAACTCGGGATCGGTGAGGCGGGCTTCGAGGTCGGCAGCGTCAGCGCCGACGAACGTGGGGTCAGTAGCGCCGACCTCGGGTGCAAGCGGGCGGGAGCCGAGCGGCGTGGTGCGGAGAACGTGAACGCATTGCTCGACGTCCTCGATGGTGTCCTGCTCGACGGCGAGCAGCATGCCTCCCGCTAGTTCGAGCGGCCACTTCAAGTGCGGCACTTCGGGATAGGCCATCAGCGGCTCCTTGTCACGACGAGGTCCAGGCGATGCACCACCACCCGCCATCGGCGGCGCAGACAACGAGGGCGTGGTCGCCGACATCGGGCAGGACGGTGCCGGCGGGCTGCCAGCCGCGGACGCGCAAGACGTGGCCTGGCCGGTCGAACACTTCGACGCCGAGGTCGTCGTCGGCGGTCGCGGGCGCGACGCGCACGACAGCGGGCCGGAACGGCGACTCGGAGCGCACGGGGCGCGGCCGGTTGATCGAGTCCACGGCGGCCTCCTAACGGACGTAGCGGGACGGGTCGATGCGAACACCGGACTCGTGCATCCCGAAGTGAAGATGCGGGCCGGTCGACGCGCCGGTGTTGCCCGACAGAGCGATCACGTCGCCGCGGTCGACGACCTGCCCGGACCGGACCTTGATCTGCGAGA
>CAZNNX010000093.1:0-11842 GCA_964574485.1 uncultured Saprospiraceae bacterium
ATTGTCAATGAATCTTCAAATCAAAAAGCAATAGAAATACTGGAGAAGATCATCGAACAACAACAGGAAGAAATCAAGGAACTAAAGCAGGAGCTCAAAGCTCTCAAAAACAATAGGTCCTAAATCCATGCCATTTAATGGCATTTAAAATAATCAAAAGGCTCTTTACAAGACTGACATTGATACAATGCCTTACAAGCCGTTGATCCAAACTGACTCAGCAACTTACTCTGCTTTGAACCGCATTGAGGACAGGCGGGTTGAACCGGCTCTGCAAAAAGCGCTTCAATTCTTCTTGCATCTGATTTCCCGATAGGAGCAGCAATACCATAGGCCGCCAATTTCTTTTTTCCCTCTTCCGTCATCCAATCGGTTGTCCAGGCTGGATCTAAAACCGTTTTAATCTCAAACTCTCTGATCCCCGCCTCATGTAAACTGGCCACGATATCAAACTCTATCGTTTTCATGGCCGGACAGCCGGAATAAGTAGGTGTAATTGTTACCAAAACCCGATCCTGCTCAATTTGAACATTCCTAACGATACCCAAATCCAAGATATTTAACACAGGTATCTCCGGATCTGTAACTTCTGCTAAAATCTGATATATTTTTGCTGGCTCCATGGTTATCCTACCATATGGCATTGGGGTAAGCTCTTTGCATCCATTGCATTTCGGCTAAGATAAGCCCTAAATACTCTGTATGTTTGCCCTGTTTTCCGCCTTTTTGAAAACTCTTGTGCTGGGGATAATCGAGGGTAGCTTCCGCTAATATTTCCCTGACCTTAGTATCATACAAACTACTTATCTGATGTAAATCGACGGCAATACCTGTTTTAGCAAGTTCGATATCAACAGCATCAGGACTCACTAATTCAGAGACAAAATCCCACAAATTCAAAACCGCTTCCTGCATTTTATCATGAGAAAGATCAGTTCCGTCGCCAAGTCGTATCATCCATTCACTACTAAATCTGAGATGGTATTTGATTTCTTTAGAGGCCTTTTCTGCAATAGCGGACAGCTGCCTGTCTTCAGATTGGCAAAGTGCGCTGTAGAGAAATGAATTGAACACATCAAAATAAAACTGTCGAACAATGGTATGAGCAAAATCTTCATTGGGCTGTTCTACTAGTAGCACATTTTTGAACTCAGTGACATCCCTGAGAAAGGCAAAATCGTCCTCTGTTCTCCCCTTTCCTTCCAATTCTGCTGCATACTGATACAGGTTTCTGGACTGCCCAACCAAGTCTAGTGCAATATTGGTAAGCGCTATATCTGTTTCCAATTCTGGTGCATGGCCACACCATTCTGATAGCCTTTGACCTAAAATAAGATTGTTGTCAGCTAAACGTAAAACGTATTCCAATACAAGATTCTGATTACTCATAAGTTTTCTTTTACATGTGACCTACTTCATCCGGTATGTCATAAAAAGTTGGATGACGATAAATCTTGGTTTTTGCCGATTCAAACATATACTCATCTTCCGGATCACTGGCCGTAATTGCAAGAGAAGGCAGAACCCAGATACTAACACCTTCGTTTCTTCTCGTGTAAACATCTCTGGCATTTTCAATAGCCATTTCAGCATCAGCAGCATGTAGGCTACCCACATGTTTGTGATTTAACCCAGATTTACTTCTTATAAAAACCTCCCAAAGGGGCCATTCAGTTTTATTTTCCATTCTTTCCTGTTTATCTTATCGTTTCAGTTATCATTTAAGCAACCTGTTCTTTTTTCCTAGCCATTTTTTTCTCAGCATAGGCAGCAGCCGCTTCTCTAACCCAGGCACCCTGTTCATGTGCTTTGGTTCTTACTTTCATTCTTTGTTTGTTGCAAGGACCATTCCCCTTTACAACATTCCAAAACTCATCCCAATTGATATCACCAAAATCATAATGTCCTCTTTCCGGATTCCATTTCAATTCTGGATCTGGAATTTTAACTCCCAGAAACTCAGCTTGAGGTACGGTGGCATCAATAAAATCCTGACGTAGCTCGTCATTCGACTTTCTCTTGATTTTCCAGGAAATAGATTGTTCAGAATGTGTAGATTCGCCATCGTTCGGACCAAACATCATAAGGGCGGGCCACCACCAACGATCAACTGCATCTTGCAATAATTTTTTTTGCGCCTCATTTCCCTGACTCAGGGCCATAAGAATTTCATATCCCTGTCTTTGGTGAAAGCTTTCTTCCTTACAGATTCTTACCATTGCTCTTGCATATGGTCCATAAGAAGTTCTGCACAACATTACCTGATTCATGATGGCAGCACCATCTACAAGCCAACCCACCGCACCTATATCAGCCCAGGATACGGTTGGATAATTGAATATACTTGAATATTTTGCCTTGCCACTTAACAACTGTTGATATAATTCTTCACGACTGATCCCTAAGGTTTCAGCTGCACTGTACAAGTACAATCCATGTCCAGCTTCGTCCTGAACTTTGGCTAATAAGGCAACCTTTCTTCTCAATGAGGGGGCCCTTAAAATCCAATTCCCTTCTGGTTGCATTCCGATTATCTCAGAATGAGCATGCTGTGAAATCTGGCGTATCAAAGTTTTTCTGTATGCGTCCGGCATCCAATCTTTGGGTTCGATTTTAACCTCAGCCTCAATTTTAGATTGGAACCTTTGTTCCAGATGATGTACATTATTTTCAAGTTCCATATAAATCATTTTAATATGATATGCAATATAATGAATTCTACTCTAGTGAACAAGAAAAACGAACAGTTGTTCGTAAAATGAAAAATTATTTATTTTTTCTTCTTACAACTAAAAGTCGTCAAAATTAACAACCAATTCTTCAGATTTGGGATATGCCTGGCAACTCAGAATATACCCATTTTCTATCTCGTCTTTCATAAGCCCATAGGTTTTCAACATAGTAACCTCTCCCTGAACCAACCTTGCCTTACAGGTGCAACATACCCCACCCTTGCAAGCGTAGGGAAGATCGGCCCCTTCTTGTAATGCAGCGTCCAGTATGTTATTCTGCCCAAAGGCCAAATCAAAATCAAAACTTTTCCCGTCTACAGTTACAGTGACCTTGCAGTTTTTTCCAGCCTCTTCCTGTAATTGCTGCATTAAGCTGGGGTCTACGATTGATTGGCTATTAAATAATTCAAAATGAATGTTTTTTTCATCAAATCCCTGAGCGATAGCCTGCTCTCTAACCGCATGTATCATTTCTTCAGGTCCGCAGACAAAAATATCATCAATCGTTTGTATTGGAATCCATTGTTTGAACATAAATTCCAATTTTTTTGCATCAATTCTGCCCTGTAAAATCTGCTCCTCCAATCTTTCTTTACTTAGGATGTATTGTACACTACATCGACCTAAATATTTATTTTTTATGGCTTCAATTTCTTCATGAAAAATTATTGATCCGCTATTTTTATTTCCGTACACCAGGCTGATCCGACTCTCTTTTGACTCTTTCAAGATTGATTTAGCAATTGATAGAATGGGGGTAATACCACTCCCGGCAGCAATTAGTAAATAATGTTTTTTAGAATCTTGATAATTTTTTGGTGTAAAATGACCCTCCGGACGCATCACTTCCAGAATATCTCCTTTTTTTAGCTCTTGGTTCACGTAGCCTGAAAACTTGCCGTTCTTTACTTTTTTTACGGCCACCCTCCATTCGTTTTCGTAAGGAGCCGCGCATAGAGAATAACTCCTTCTGATTTCTTCTCCCTGAATTGTAGTTTTCAAGGTAAGATACTGACCCGGCATAAAGGCAAAACTTTCTCTAAGCTCGGCAGGTATTTCAAAAACTACAGATTTACAATCTTCGGTTTCATCTCTTATTTCCTTGACTTTTAATGGATAAAAAGCACTCATATTCTTTTATTCTTTTATCAATATTTTAATAAATCACTAATGGATAGACTTAAATTAGCGGCTGAGAGCAACATAGACTTCTCTAATATTTCATTTAGGCAAATAGCTGGTAAATCCGCTGATCCAATTGTTCTAACAGGACCATCCAAATAAGTAAAACAATTTTCTTGAATTCTCGCAGCGATACTTTGAGCCAAAGTGCAGTTTACAGCTTCCTCTGTTACAACCAAACACTTCCCGTGTTTTCTTAGTTCTCCGTATACTAATTCCATATCCAGAGGGGCTAGGGTTCTCAAATCCAAGATAGAAACTTGTCCGTCAAAATCTTTTGCCGCATTCAGGGCCCAATGCACTCCCATACCATAGGTTACAATAAGCAAGCTCGCCTTTTCTTTTTGTTTCTCTTCATCCGCTTCCAAAACCATTCGGCCCTTACCAAAAGGAATGACATAATCGCGATCTGGTGTCACGGTTCTTGCGGCTTGTGTTCCTGGAACTTTAGACCAATACAAACCCTTATGTTCAAAAATAACAACAGGATTCGGGTCATAGTAGGCAGATTTTAATAAGCCTTTTAAATCAGCACCATTGCTGGGATAGGCTATTTTAACACCCTTTATATTGGCAACTACCGATTCAACACTGGAGGAGTGAAAAGGGCCCCCGCTGCCATAGGCACCAATCGGAACCCTCAGAATCATACTGGCTGGCCATTTGCCGTTTGAAAGATAAAAGGAACGACTCAGCTCTGTGAACAATTGATTGAGTCCTGGCCAAATATAATCTGCAAATTGAACCTCAACTATAGGCCTTAATCCAACAGCAGCCATTCCGACTGTACTGCCAATGATAAAAGCTTCCTGGATAGGGGTATTGAAAACCCTTGCATCTCCAAATTTTTGCGCCAATGTTGCCGCCTCTCTGAAAACACCACCCAATCTGGCACCCACGTCCTGTCCATACAATAAACATTCCTTGTGATCTTCCATTAATTCCTGTACTGCAAACAAAGCGGAATCGACCATAACGGTTGTTTCTGCACCGGCGGGTTCACGCTCACCCTTTTCTTCTACAATTGGAGTTGCCGCAAAAACATGTTGATAAATATCATCCGGATGCGGGTCTTCCGCCTCTACTGCTCTTTGGAGATCAGCCACAACGACATCCCGTGATTCTTGTTCAATAGCTTGCAGTTCTTCCCTAGTGAACCCTGCAGATAACAACTGTTCGACCATAATGGGATAAGGATCACGCTTTTTCTGTTCTTCCAGATCGTCGCGATACCATTCCATCCGAACACCGGAGGTATGGTGATTCAAAAGGGGTACTTTGGCATGCAAAAGAAAAGGTCGCCTCTCTTTTCTGATTATTTCGATTATATCTTGAATTTCCAAATAGGTTTCAATGAAATGATTCCCTTCAATTTGCCTGGCTTCTATACCGTGAAAGCCTTTTATATAATCAAAAGCGTCTTGAGCTCTGGTTTCCTTGGCGTTAGCTGATATATCCCAGCCATTATCCTGCACCAAATATAAAATGGGAAATTGCTTAAGAGCTGCCATTTGAAAAGCTTCAGAGACCTCTCCTTCTGTAACGGAGGCGTCGCCTAAGGAACATACCACAATGGGTTTTTCTTTCAAATGAGGATCATCTAATCCTACAATTTCTTTATATTGAATTCCCATGGCAACCCCGGTACTGGGAATAGCCTGCATGCCTGTAGCTGAAGATTGGTGTGGAATTTTTGGTTTATCATCATCTCTCAAACTAGGGTGGGCATAATAGGTTCTTCCTCCGGAAAATGGGTCATCTTTCTTGGCCAAGAGTTGCAACATTAAATCATAGGGTTTCATCCCGATTGCCAAAAGCATGGCATCATCTCTATAATAGGGAGATACAAAATCCTGAGGTTTCAACTGCATACCCAATGCTACCTGAAGTGCTTCATGGCCTCTGGATGTTGCATGAACATATTTGGAAACCAATTTAAAATTTTCTTCATACAACTCAGCCATGGCCTTAGCCTGAGTAGCGAGAGAAAATGCCTTTTGCAAAACATCTTTTGAAATTTTTTTCTTGGATTTTGGAGACATATGGAACCCGTATTTTAAATATCGTTGACAAAATACGAACAGTTGTTCGTAAAAAATTATTTCTGTTCTGTTTTTTTAATTATTTGTTTCATTGGAAATACCTTCTAACAGCAGTTCTAACAAATCATGTTCTATTTCTTCGGGTTTGATTTTTCCTTCTTTTTTGTACCAATGATGAAGCCAGTGAACAGAATTGAGTAGTGAGTAAAGTAAAATTTCTGTTTTCAAGGATTTAAATTCCCCCTTTTCGACGCCTTTTTGGATGATAGCCCGAAATCGATTTTCATAATCTTTTCTCAGGTTGATAAAATCCTGAAGCAAATGAGGGCTCAAATGGCGCCATTCGTCGTTAAAAACAGTGATAGAAGTTTGATTTTCCAAAGCGCTTCGAATGTGTAAACGCAATAAGGCTGTAATTTTAGTCTTGGAATCGACAGGCATTTGTTCTACTGCTTCCATTCCCTGAATAAAATGATAGGCATTGTCAAAACAAATTTTCACTAAAATTTCTTCCTTCGATCCTATATGGTTGTACAAACTGGAGGCTTTCAGCTGAACTCTTTCTGCCAATTCCCTCATAGACGCTGCATTGTATCCCTTTTCCCGAAAGAGTTGGGCGGCGGCGCTGTAAATCATTTGTTTTTTATTTTTCTTATCCTTGTCTGACATCCGAATCTATCATGATACGAATATAGAAACTTGATCTCGCAAGTACAAAGAAAAAAGATCTTGACTCTATTAATGAAAAGAAATTTACTTGAATGAATTACCAAGTAACCTGAACCCAAAACTGTTTTGTATTTTTGCTGTTAGAAAACAAAATCACAGGAATCAATGAAATCTTTTGCAAACCAAATACGTACGGGAATACCAGAAGAATTACCCGAAAAAAAGCCTCTACTTTTGGAGCTTAGCCATGCCCCCAAGCGTAAAGATATTTTAAGCATGAAAGAAAAAATAAAGGCTGTACAAAATGCTTTGCGTTATTTTCCAGAAAAGCATCATGCTGTATTAGCCCCTGAATTTAAAGCAGAACTTGAAACTTACGGTCGTATATATATGTATCGTTTCAGACCTGATTATAAAATTTATGCCAGGCCCATACAAGAATACCCTGCACTATGCCCACAGGCGGCAGCGATCATGCTGATGATCCAAAATAATTTAGATCCTGCCGTAGCACAACATCCAGAAGAACTCATTACGTACGGAGGCAATGGTTCTGTCTTTCAAAACTGGGCCCAGTATCTTCTCACCATGAAGTATTTGTCTGAAATGACAGAAAATCAAACCCTGGTAATGTACTCAGGGCATCCTTTGGGACTTTTTCCTTCCCATGTAAATGCACCCCGGGTCGTTGTTACCAATGGTATGATGATTCCCAATTATTCCAAACAAGATGATTGGGAAAAATTCAATGCCCTGGGCGTAACCCAGTACGGACAAATGACAGCTGGTTCTTACATGTATATTGGTCCGCAAGGTATTGTACATGGTACGACTATAACTATACTCAATGCAGGCCGGTTGAAAAATCCAGATAAATCATTAGCAGGAAAATTATTTGTAAGTTCTGGCTTGGGAGGTATGTCTGGTGCTCAGGCTAAGGCTGCAGTTATCGCCGGTGCCATTGGGGTGGTGGCAGAGATAAATCCCAAAGCTACTTACAAAAGACATCAACAAGGTTGGGTAGATGAGGTTTATGAAGATCTGCAAAAGCTGTATCAAAGGATACTGGAGGCAAAAAACAAAAAAGAAGCTGTTTCCATGGCTTATTTGGGCAACATTGTGGACTTGTGGGAATATTTGGTACAACAGGATTGTACCGTAGATCTGGGGTCAGACCAATCCTCCCTGCACAATCCCTATGCCGGAGGATATTACCCTGTTGGTTATAGCCTGGAGGAATCCAATGCAATGATGGCGGAAGAGCCAGAAAAATTTCAACAGGAAATTCAGTCAACGGTTAGAAGACATGTGGAAGCCATCAATGCCTTATCTGCCAAAGGAATGTACTTTTTTGACTACGGAAATGCCTTTTTAAAATTTGCTAGGGATGAAGCCAAGGCAGACATATTACATGCGGACGGCAGTTTTAAATATCCCTCCTATGTGCAGGATATTATGGGGCCCTTGTGTTTTGATTTTGGATTTGGTCCCTTCCGTTGGGTTTGTTGCTCGGGAGATAGCAAAGATCTGGAAAAAACAGACAAAATAGCCACCCATGTTCTAGAAAAATTAAGAAAGGATGCCCCCAAGGAAATCGCCGAACAGTTGGACGATAATATCAACTGGATCAAATCAGCCCAATCAAATCAAATGGTAGTAGGTTCTCAAGCCCGTATACTATATGCCGATGCCCAGGGAAGAGCAGAAATTGCATTGGCATTTAACGAGGCGATCAAAAAGGGGGAAATTTCAGCCCCAATTGTATTAGGTCGCGATCATCATGATGTATCCGGTACTGATTCTCCCTTTAGAGAGACCTCAAATATATATGATGGGTCAGAATTCACCGCTGATATGGCTGTACAAAATTTTGTTGGCGATGCTTTTCGAGGTGCAACCTGGGTTTCCTTACATAATGGCGGTGGTGTTGGCTGGGGAGAAGTTATCAATGGAGGTTTTGGAATGTACATTGATGGCTCTGAGGAATCTAAAGACAAGATTAAATCCATGTTGTTCTGGGATGTAAACAATGGTATCGCAAGAAGAGCCTGGGCGAAAAACAAAGGTGCTGTTTTTGCCATTCAGGAGGAGATGAATAGAAACCCCAACTTAAAAGTAACCGTACCTTTTCAGAGTGATGAATCTTTTTTAAAAAAATTATTCAACTCTTTGTAACCTTTTAATTAACCCTCCGTATAAGATTGCATATCGCAACCAAAAGCGATTCATTTTAACCGAGCTATCTTTTCGAAATGATATGTAACAAGTATCCTTTCTAAAAAATAGGTCGGTTTTTTTATTTTGAGAAAACACAAAACAAACAAAAATGAAACGGACAACACAAATTTTTAAAATTATCAATGGTATTTTCTTTGTCTTACCTTTGGTCTATTATGTAGAGGCGCAAGGACAACAATTGGCTTCCATAGAAACCAATTATCATTTACCCAGTCAGTACATACATGAAAACAACAACGAACCTGCCATGCATGGCGCTTGGTTTAGTTTTGCAGATGATGGAAGGCTGGAAAAAGCAGAAATTTATAATAATGGTGCCCTGCAACAAATTTATTATGGAAAAGAGGCAGAACAGATTCTACTTGCGCACAAAATAAAAGATGCCAAAGAACGCATTCATTACAACCTAAACTCGATCGAAATACTTTATAAAAGCGCAGAACTAAAAGAAGAAAACAAAAAAGTTCTTCTCAATACTTACAAAATTCTGATTCTGGATCTAATCGATCAGATTGAAAATACAAAGGAGCTTTCAAGCTTGGAACCCTTAGTAAGAGAATCCAGGTTACTAAATCAGAAAGCCCGAAACTTGTTTCCTGTTTCAACAATTGACTTGGAAAAAAAATTAGCAAGATTGAATGACCTTAATGAAATTAAAATAGCATTTATGGAATAATGATACACTAATGGCCCACTCTATGTGCCACCCGATACCCTGAGAGAACATCACCTTTCGGGGTTTTTTATTTTTTTTAATTATTCAACAATATAAAAAATGAATTTTCGTTCATATAAAAGGGTGTTTTAATGCCATTTATAGCTTTTTTTTTCACTCTGTTTTTTCAGTTATCATTTGTGATAACCAATGATTTAAATAAAATTGGTTATTTCAAGACAAAATCAGAAAATGGATTCGACTGAATTGCTTCAAAAGATCGGGAAGAAGATAAAGTCGCTTCGTGAAGGAAAGGGTATTACACAACAAGAACTGGCGGCCTTGTGTAATTTTGAAAAGTCCAACATGTCAAGAATCGAAGCAGGGAGAACCAATATTACAGTTGCAACGCTATATACTATTAGCAATGCGCTGGAGGTTAAGATTGAAGAAATGTTTTTATAACCCCATTTTGAAAGTCACTCTAATTATCGTCCCCCGAAACCAAAAGAGGAAATGCCAGTTTCCTCTTTTTTTTTTAACATTAGAATTTTTAATGATATCCCCTCCTAAATTGATCAACTCAAAATCTCTTTTATTTTATCAATGGCAGCCTTTAATCCTGCAGGATTTTTCCCTCCGGCTGAAGCCGAAAAATTTTGTCCACCGCCTCCGCCTTCAATAATTGGTGCTATGGCTTTTATATATTGCCCTGCATTTAATTTGTGCTGGTCGGCCCAATCTTTATTCATTTGAATATAAAGGCCCACTTTTTGACCCTCTTCTTCCACTCCAATGACAACAATTGCATTATAATGGTTTTGAGTTATTTCTGCAGCAACTTGTTTGATAATTTCCTTATCAGTAACTGACAATATGCCCGATACAAATAAATGTTCACCCAAGTTGATGGCTTTAGAAATCCATTCTTTCTTATCTGTCTGGGCTTGCTTTAAGTAAAGCATGTCGAGCATTTTTTTCTGTTTCCTTAAATCCTCCTGCATTTGTTCTACCGCTTTAACTACATCCTTGGGTTGATTTAATTTTGATCTGACCTCAGAAATGATTCCCAATTCAGATTTTATATAATTTTCAACAGTTTCTCCTGTAATGGCAACAATCCTCCTGACACCCGCAGCAATTGAACTTTCTTCAATAATTTTAAAAAATCCAATTTTCCCTGTGTTTTGAACATGACATCCACCGCATAATTCTTTGGAATAGTCAGAATCAAATGTTATCAACCTTACCCTTTCACCGTACTTTTCACCAAAAAGCATCGTTGCACCTAAGTTTCTTGCTTCTTCTATAGGTATGGATCTTTTTTCATCCAACGAGATAGCTTCTCTTATTTTTTGATTTACTTTGGCCTCAACTGTTGCCATTTCTTCAGGAGTCATTTTTTGAAAATGGGCAAAATCAAACCTCAACTAATCTTCTGTTACCAAAGAACCCTTCTGTTGAACATGATGCCCTAAAACCGAACGTAAAGCTGCATGAAGTAAATGTGTTGCAGAATGATTTCTCTCTGTTTTTTCCCGAAGATCCTGATTAACTACTGCCGTACAATTTGCGGATATATCCGTTGGTAAAGTGGAAACAATACAAATTACCAAGTCGTTTTCTTTTTTTGTGTCAAGTACCTCAACCCTGGTATCTCCAAAGATCAAATGGCCCCGGTCTCCGACCTGTCCACCTCCCTCAGGATAAAAAGGACATTCTCTTAAAACCACATGATATTGGTTGTTTTTTTTGTCAGAAACCTTTCTATACTTTAATATTCTTGTTTCAACACACAACTGATCATATCCTACAAAACCTTTTCCTTCTTCCACAGAAATTTCTGTCCAGTTTCCTGTTTCTTTTTCAGCATCCCTTTTCGATCTGTCTTTTTGTTCGGCTAAGGCTTTTTCAAAACCTTTTTCATCCACCTCAAAACCTTTTTCTCTTCCCAGTAGCATAGTTAGATCAATAGGAAAGCCAAAGGTATCATAGAGTTCAAATGCGATCCTTCCCTCCAGGACAGAACCGGGGGAGGTAACTTCCTCCAATCTTTTTAAGCCATTCGATAAGGTCTTCAGAAAAGATTCTTCTTCACTCTTTATCACCTGAGATATAAAAGCTTCCTGCGCTGCCACTTCAGGAAAAACATCGGTAAACATGTCGCTTAATATCGGCAAAATTCTATACATAATAGGATCTTTCACCCCTAGAAAACTATAATAATAGCGAACAGCTCTTCTTAATATTCTTCTCACAACATAACCAGCTCCCGTGTTGGAAGGCAATTGTCCATCTGCAATCACAAGAGTTACGGCGCGCAT
>CAZNNX010000094.1:0-1449 GCA_964574485.1 uncultured Saprospiraceae bacterium
ATTTGTATGATTTTCCTTTGGGAGAAGCGAAATCTCTGGAACAACTTCTGGATATTATCAAAAACAATGTTGATACACCAGGTTTAAATCCAGCATCTGGGGGGCACTTGGGCTATATACCAGGGGGAGGTATTTATCCGTCAGCTTTGGGCGATTATTTAGCAGCTGTTTTTAATCGTTATGCAGGAATGTTTTTTGGTTCTCCAGGAGCTGTAAGAATGGAAAATCAGCTTATCAACTGGGTAAGAGATGTTATGGGATATCCATTGCAAACAAAAGGTAATTTATGTAGTGGTGGTTCCATAGCCAATCTTATTGCGATTTGTACAGCGCGTGATTCTAAAAATATTGACCCGAAAAATTTTCATAAACAGGTAATTTATACAACAAGTCAGGTTCATCATTGTATTCATAAAGCAATTCATACTTCTGGTTTAAGTAGTGTTCAAAAACATGTGATACCGATGGATGACTTTTTTAGAATGGATGCTGACTATCTTGAAAGACAAATACAGGAAGATGTTCAAAATGGTTTGATTCCTTTCATCGTAATTGCTTCAGCGGGTACTACAGATACGGGTGCTGTAGATCCTCTCGACAGGATTGCAGACATTTGTAGTCAAAATCAAATTTGGTTCCATGTGGATGCTGCTTATGGTGGTTTTTTTAACTTACTCGAAGAAAAGAAACCTTTATTTAAAGGAATTGAAAAATCTGATTCTCTTGTAATTGATCCGCATAAGGGTTTATTCTTGCCCTATGGGACCGGTGTTGTTCTTGTCAGAGAGGGAAGTAATTTATTTAAATCGCAGCATATGGCTGCATCATATCTCCAAGATGCATATATTGATGCAGAGGAAGTATCTCCTGCGGATTTATCTCCTGAATTGACAAAACATTTCAGAGGTCTCAGAATGTGGTTGCCTTTACAATTGTTTGGTATTACACCTTTTGAATATGCTTTAAGGGAAAAACTTTTGTTAGCTCAATATTTTGCCGATCAGATAAGGAATTTGGGTTTTGAATTGGCGAATGAGCCTCAATTGTCTGTTATGGCATATAGATATATACCCAAAAATCAAATTGATCCCAATTATTTTAATTCTAAGTTAATTGAGTATATTCAAAAAGATGGTCAAGTATTTTTATCTTCAACACAAATCAATGGAACCTATTATTTAAGAATGGCTATTTTAAGTTTCAGAACACATTTGAAAACTATAGATACCTGTTTGGATAAATTATCTGAAGCTGTAGTACATCTGGAAAAAACATTATGACAAATCACTCTTTTTGGCAATTAATTGAAGCTAGTATAGATTTCTCAAAAGGAGAAAGAGAACAACAATTGGAATTTTTACAAAAAGAATTGCAAAAGTTATCAGCTGATGAAATTCTGAACTACTGCACCTACATGATGCATTTATTAAAAAAAGCATGTAATCCTAC
>CAZNNX010000094.1:1549-11772 GCA_964574485.1 uncultured Saprospiraceae bacterium
ATAAAAAAAATGTATCCCCATTTTTATGAAAAGTTTTATCAGAAATATTACCACTTGATAAAACTTTATCACAACAGGAAAAAGGAAGTAGATTAATTTTTACCTCGTACAGCATCCTGCGTCCAATGCAGTAAAAATTCTTTTATCTTTTCAAGACTATGACCCTGGCCTTCCTCAAGATATGCACTGTTTTGCGTGTGTAATCTTTTACCGTTTTGATCCAAAATAACAAAAACTGGAAAGCCAAATCTTTGCGGAAAATCTAGCTGGGCTAGTATCTCTTCATTTTTATTCTCTTTGCTGTAATTGAGATGGTAAACCACATAATTTTGTTTTAAAATGGAAAGAACCGACTCATTCTCTTTTATTTTTTTGTCAAATGCAATGCACCAGGAGCACCAATTACCACCTACCTGTATGAAAATATGTTTATTTTCTTTTTTTGCTCTGCTTTTAACTGACTCCAAATCTTTTTTAGCATCTGAATCAGGATTATAAAGTTCAGATTTTTGAGCAAACAGTAAGGAACTACATCCTATGAATAAAATGCTTATCGCGCTACTCAATGTACATTGCATTTGAATATATTTTAGAATTTTGATACTTATTTATTAATAAATGAGGTTTATTTTAGCTTCAGTATTTTTCTTTGATTTATTGTAGCACCCATTCTAAATTGTATAAAATAATAGCCCGGATCTTTTATCTCTGTTATCAGGCCAGATTCGTGAAGACCTGCTGTATAGGAACCTAAATTTTTATTTACAATATTTCTTCCGTAGGCATCAAAGATTTGAATATTTACCTCCTCATCTTGCTCCAAGGTAAATTGGAATCTAATTTCCTGATCAAAAGGATTGGGATAAACACCCAAGAGGACTGATTCCTTTTTTTGAAAATTTGTAATTGCTGTTGTTGAATCATTGCAATTGGGGTTATAGCCTCTTGGAAATAAAGGAGCTTGTATACCTAACATTTGTGGATGGGCAACACTTACTCCGGGAGCTTGTCTTAAATTTCTTTCTCCATTGTTTACAAACCAACCACTGTTATATGATTCAGTACCACCTCTAGTAGCGATGGTATTTACAAACCAAAATTCACCCTGTGTTCTGTTTTTATTGATATCCAAAAGCACATAACCATGATTGCTTAGATCAATAAATTTCATGTGCCTATTAATGGATTGTATCACAGATTGACCCACTGGCAAGGGTGATCCCTGGCTGGTAATACTGGTAGCGACAAATTCCACACCGGCGGAACCAGCACCTGTTGTTGCATTGTAATTGTTGGCAGGCAAATCATTTGCCCATGAGGTGTGTATATCTCCAGTCAGTACAACAAAATTGGGAATATTTTTTACCAAAACTGTATCCCAAATTTTTCTTCTTTCTGCAGGATAACCATCCCATTGATCATCATTGGGATAGATTGGTCCGCCAATAGGTAAGGGGTTTGCATTCAAAGGAGCCATCATAACCTGCTGTCCCATAATTTGCCATCTTGTAGTGGAGGTATCCATACCATTTAAAAACCAGTTGAGTTGTTGTTGACCTAAGAGTGTGCGATTTGGATTTGTATTAGCACCATCTTGCTCTTCTCTTCCTTGCAGGCGGGTGTCCATCATGTACAAATCAGCTAATTCGCCCATTCTGAATTTTCTGTAAATACGTTGCGTATCTTGTAAATCAGGTAGTCTTAATGGCATCCACTCAAAGTATGCTTGTACTCCGGCGGCTTTTCTGTTGAACCAATTGCCTTCAGTGGCTGGTGTATGATTTTGAGCTCCACCATACCAAGAATTGTTTGCCGTTTCGTGATCATCCCACACTGAAAAAAATGGATATTGCTGATGTAAACGCATAAGATCTTCATCCAATTTATAGTGAGAATGTCTCATCCTGTAATCAGTTAGTGTGATGATTTCATTGGATGGCTCATGATTCCTGGGGGCTGTGCCTCCTCCATATTCATAAATATAGTCACCGAGGTGAATGACTGCATAAATATCATTTCTCTGCGTGATTTTAGCATAGGCATTGTAATATCCATTTGTATAGTCAGCGCAAGAGACCACAGCAAATCGTAAAGAATCAACATCACCTACCGGTAAGGTTCTTGTTCTTCCGCGTATTGATTTTTTTCCCAATACTTCAAACTCATAAAAATACCAGGTAAAAGGTTGCAATCCATTGACATCAACTTTTACACAAAAGTCGGTTTGCGCATCTGTATTTTGAACACCTGAATTCACAATATTTTGCATATTCGTATCGGTGGCAATTCTCCAGTTTACTTGAGCAAAACTGGAGTCTGTTGTAACCCTGGTCCATATGATTACCCGATCTGACAAAGGATCACCGGAAGCAACCCCATGAAAAAATGGTGCCAGGCATTCAATTGCTGAAGACCTAACCGGATCGGTAGGAGCAGATTGAGCCATCAAAAAATTACAGATAAAAACAAGTCCGATAAAACAAAAATTCTTCATATATATAAAATTTTATTCATTCCAAATACCACTTCCCAAACGAATGATTTGGGGTTCATCATCAGTTAAATCAATAATGGTGGAAGGATGATGATTGCTTACACCACCATCTATCACAGCATCAACCAAATGCCCATATTGAGCAAATATATCCTCCGGATCAGTTGGATATTCTATGATATCATCCGAATCGTCCAGGTTTTTAATTGAACTTGACATCAAAGGGCTATCCAGTCCTGATATGATTTCACCAACTATAGGGCTGTTGGGAATTCTGATACCAACAGTTTTTTTCTTGTTCTTTAAAAGCTTGGGAACATCATTGCTTGCATTGAGAATAAATGTGTAAGGACCAGGTAAGTACTTCTTAAGTAATTTAAAATGACTGGTGCTGAATGGTTTTGTATACAATGATAATTTTGAAAAATCAGCACAAATGAAACTAAGGTTTGCTTTTTCCGGTTCAATATTTTTGATTTTACAAATCCTTTGTACTGCAGAATGACTGTCAATTTTACAACCCAAACCATATACTGTGTCTGTTGGAAAAATTATTACAGCATCATCGTTCAGCAGATCGACAATCTGTTTTATTTTTCTAGGCTCAGGATTTTCTGGGTGTATTCTAATTATCATTTAGGGATATAAATTCCAATATTTTAAATCAATTTGATTTGCTTTCAAAACATCATTAAGCTGAGGGAAAAAATCAACCTGCATTTCTTTTTCTATATCATCAAGAGTACAACTGTAATAGCTGAGTGGTAAGATATTTCTTTCCTGTGGTAATACAAAAGCTATCACCTGCCTTTTCCCTTTTTTTAATGATAAAATAATTTTAAAAAAATAGCTCGGAAGAAAAACTCCCTCCCCAATGCTTTCCTTTTTCTTATCAAATTGTTCAGGTAGAAAAGATCCACTGATTACTACAAGTGAATCTTCCTGTATGGACCAATTTCTCACTTGGTTTTCAAGTTTTTTCCAACTGCCTCTGTTTAATTCTGGTAGCTGCGGCGACATATTTGTAAGATAAAAGGAGGAGGACATTGAAGATTGACTATAACTCATATCTTCTGCCGGGACAAGATGCCCCTTGTCATATCCAGATTTTGAATAATCTGCATTGGTGGCTGAACCTACTGTAAGTTTAGGATCCAGAACAAATTTGTTGGTTCTTTCAAAGCTTGTGTCTTTTTTTTCAACATTATAGAGTTTGTAAATAGTCCATCTAGGATTCTTATGTTGAAGGGAATAAGACAAAGCAAAACAATCATGTTGCAAAATTGTGTCCTTGAGAGCGAGGTTTTTGGGTAGGTAGGGCAAATAATCATATGCTTTTTGTGCGTTCAATTCTAAGTAAGAAAAGATGCAAAAAGAAAGTATGAAAATATTTCTCAAATAAAAACGATAAAAAGGAAAGGGAGAATTTGAACCCATTTCAAGTTATTTTTGTTCAAATATAGTCCTTTTTACCATAAATTTTTTCTATGCCGAATGTAAAAAAAGATGTACAGGAAGAGCCTTTTATTAATATTCCTCTTCCCAAATTATATCTATACCTGCTATTAGTCAGTTTATCCATACTTTTTATTGTATTCTCAATCGCCTATGTTAGTACTAGACATATGAACAGCAGCAATGGAGTTTATTTGCCACCTATTTTTGTTACGAATACTTTTATTCTGATATTAAGCAGTTGGGCGATGAATAAGGCAAATAAGTCCTATTTGCAGGATAACACCAGCTCTTACCAATTTTTTTTATGGTTTACCTTGTTTTTAACCTTCCTGTTTTTAATGCTTCAGATTTTAGGATGGACCCTCTATTTTAATGCCATGATCGGACATAATATAGGCATAGGCAAGCAATACCTTTATGCAATTTCTGGACTCCATTTTGCTCATGTTTTGGGCGGAATTCCCTTTTTAATTCAATTTTTGTACGTAGCACACTACAGGATGAAAGAACCTGTTAGTGTTTTGGTTTATTTCTCTGATCCTGCAAAAAAATTGAGGTTAGAGATGCTTACCACTTATTGGCATTTCTTAGATTACCTTTGGATTTTTCTAGTTGTATTTTTTCTGCTTAATATGTTTATATGAATTTATAAACCATCTATCTTTTTAAGAATGATTTTCTTTCCATTATTCATAATAATAATACTTTGTTCATTCTCAAAATCAAGGGGCAGGCTTTCGTCAAAGGGTAAGCTATCGCCTTTCATATAAATAACATTCCCATCCTCAGAAACATTCCAGGTACCGGTTTGATTTCGTTGGGCCATACTGCAAACCATTTTTCCATCTGATTGGAAAACCAACTTTGATTTTTTGATTTCTTCCATACTATAAGGCATATTCTCATTGTATTTGAGAATTTCTGAGGCATTAGAAACAATCCAGGTACCTTCTAATTTTTCGTGATAATCAATTTTGTTGGAACCACAAGAATATGCAAGTATGATAAAAATGGAAGAAAGTAATCGCAAAGGCATAAAAAAAGGGAATTGTGAAACAATTCCCTAATATAAAAATTAAATTCTTTATTATAGTCTATAAAGGGAAGCTTTTGCAGACTTTACAACTCTTTCAACAGAAGGCAAAAATGCATCCACATAAGAAGAGGCATAGCCTAAAGAGGTATCAGCGCTATTGATACGACTGATTGGAGCGTCTAAATAATCAAAGGCATGTTTTTGCACAATGTAGGCAATCTCAGAAGAAATACTGGCAAATGGCCAAGATTCATCTATTACCACCAATCTATTGGTTTTTTGAACAGATTTAATAATGGTTGCGCTATCAAGAGGTCTGATAGTTCTCAAGTCGATAACCTCTGCAGAAATTCCTTCTTTGGCTAATTCATCAGCAGCAGCGAAGGCAATTTTCATCATTTTGTTGTAAGAAACAATCGTAATATCTTTTCCCTCTCTTTTTACGGCTGCTAAGCCAATGGGTATCAGATATTCTTCATCGGGAATCATTCCGACATCTGAATAACAGTGCTCAGACTCCATAAAACAAATGGGATTATCATCTCTGATTGCGGATTTCATCAATCCTTTTGTATCGTAAGGATCTACAGTAGAGATAACTTTAAGACCTGGCACCTGACCCATCCAACTTTCAAAAGTCTGGGAATGTTGTTGAGCTAATTGACCGGCTGCGCCTGTAGGTCCTCTGAAGACAATGGGGCATTTGATAGTTCCTGCAGACATATGTAAAATCTTAGCTGCATGGTTCACAATTTGGTCAAAGGCTAAAATGGCAAAATTCCAGGTCATGAATTCAACAATGGGACGGAGTCCAGCCATAGCAGATCCTACACCTACGGAAGCAAAGCCTAATTCGGCGATGGGTGTATCAATCACTCTTTTAGGACCAAATTCATCCAGCATACCCTGACTTACTTTGTAGGCGCCATTGTATTCTGCAACCTCTTCGCCCATTAGGTAAACTCTTGAATCTCTTCTCATTTCTTCAGTCATTGCCTCTCTCAATGCTTCACGCAATCTGACTTCTCTCATTGTATTGTTTTTATTTTACAGAAGAATACATTTCACTGCCAAATTACGAAGCTTATGGGAAATATCCATAAAAAAGGAATTCTTTCTAAGCATGATTTATTTTTTCTATTCAGCGGCAATAAAATCCATGTCTTCTGCTCCATATTCCTCCTTTCCTTTATCTTTTGCCCACTGTACCTCATTTATCCAATCTTCTGATACGGAAGGGGCAGGAATTGGCATTGGATTCCCTAGGTAGTCAGTTCTTTTCCCTGGCCATATATTTCTTTCAAATAGGTAGACTAAAAGACTGTAACGATTTAAATTAGGGTGTAAATGAGGTTCTATGTATTTTTTATGATAGGCAGGAAGTTGACTCCAATGTAAACCAGGTTTATCATGATGTACGCCATGATATCCATTATTGAAAATGAAAAAATTAAGCAGGGGAGAGGTAAAAGACCTGCTATGATTATATGGATCATTTTCATCACACCCATCATGTTGCCAGATATTAGTTCCAAGTATACCCCAAACGGCATATAAATTAGGCAACCATATGAATAAAATTGATGCTTTCCAATGTATGAATAAAGAACCTATTTTAAATAAATTCACAAGAAAAAGCTCTAATTGATATTGTTGATACCAGGCAGGTTTTTCTTTTTTCATTTTTTTTACAAAATCAGATTCCAATTGTATTACTTCTTTCAGAACAATGAAAAAAAATAAGGCTTGATTTAGGAGATTCCAATGAAATCTAGCTCTTGTAGTTCTCATCGTATCTTTGTTTGTTTGTAAATGTTTGTGATGACTTAAATTATGACCGGGAACATAAGCACTCACAGAATAGCCATATACAACGGATAAAATATACTGGTATACTTTATTCCATGATTTTTTCAGGAAAATAGGCACATGAATGGTATTGTGAACTGTTACAGCAACAAAAAAATTCATGACACAAGCCAAAATTATCCATAGAATCAAAAGGGCAGTGTGAGATTTTATCTGATCATAATAAATCAAGCTACCATAATTAATAGCAAAACTCAGACCTACAAAGGTTAAGGTTCTGATATCAGATTTGTATCTTAATATCATATAAATAAAATTGTAGCAATAAAAAATTAAGCGCGCGATTCGATATTTTCGCCCTCAAATACATCTGAAGCCTCTGCACCTAAGTCATCTTTTACTTCTGCTGTGTTTAGTTTGACATCTGCCATCCAATCACCGGTTTTATCAAGTGGTGGTAAGGTTAATGGGTTGCCGAGATAATCAATTCTTTTGCCTGGCCAGATGTAAGTTTCAATGCAATACCATAAAAGGGAATTACGATTGAGATTGGGATGTATGAAGGGTTCAATATTGTTTTTGTGATAAGCTGGAAGTAAACTCCAGTGTAAACCAGGTTTGTCATGATGAGCGCCATGATAACCATTGTTGCATGTCAGAAAATTTAATAAAAAACTCTTAAATGTACGGGTGTGGTTGTAGGGATGATTCTCATCGCAACCATCATGTTGAAACATATTTGTACTTAAAACACCCCATGTGGCATAGATATGAGGAATCCAAATAAAAATGACAGCAGCCTGCCAATTGTAAATCAACAAAAATACTTTCCAGGTCATAACCAAATAATACTCCAGTTTGTATTGTTTGTACCAGGAAGGTTTTTCGATTTTCATTCGGTCAGCCCATTGTTTTTCTTGTTGTACAATTTCAGGAGCTATGATAAAGAAAAATAAAAGTTGATTTAAAAGATGCCATTTAAATCTTGCCCTGTAAGTACGAATAGTATCCTTGTTCGTTTGCGTTTGTTTGTGATGACTTAAATTGTGTCCAGGAACAAAAGCACTAACAGAATGACCGTAGGCAAAGGATAAAACAATTTGAAAGAATTTATTCCATTTTTTTTTGGTAAAAATAGGAGAGTGAATGGTATTGTGGACAATCACTGCCATCATAAAAGCCAGGGTGCAGCAAAGGAAAAATCCTGAAATAATTACAGCCCAACTCAATACGGGATATAAAAAAAACAAAGCATAGGCCGTTAAAAAATACAGCATTATAAAACTCAGCGTTCTATAATCTGCATTGTATCTTAATAATCTTTGACTTTGCATCTTAATAAAAATTTAAGAACTTGTGCTAATCCTCTTGAGTCTTAAAGATTTTGTCTTGAATTTGGGAATAAAAACGGATAGTATATAAGCCTTAAGTAAATAACCCCAGAAGCTTTTTTCGTTCAAACTAGGATCGATATGTGCTTCAATTTTACTGTGTGCCTCTCTTAATTTACTCCAATGTAAGTTAGCGTTCATGTGATGTGCTGTATGAAGACCATTGTTAAATAAAAAGAAATTCAAAGATCCTGTAATATTTCTGGAATGGTTGTATTCAGATTCTTCATCAGCATGTACATGTTGGATGTAATTAAAAAACATAACCACATACAGCGCTACTTGATGTGCTATAACTACATAAATTAAAGCAAAAAACCAATTGATGTAGAAAAACAAGGCGTACCAGCAAAACAGTACTGTAATTTGTACCATACAGTATAAAAAATCTTGTTTGTTTAGCTTCCATCTTTCTTTTAAATATTCTTTGATGGCCCACATTTGTACACTACCACTGATAGAAGGATAAGTTACGATTGTCCAAAAATTATTTTCTTCACTAAAACGATATGTTCTTGTATTATCAGGTTCCTTATTGGTATATCTGTGGTGATTTCTGTTGTGGGTGGGAATCCAGGCAAAAACAGGAAATCCATAAAAACATGTAATCCATAACTCAGTAATCACATTGAGTAACCTGCTTTTCCAAATCGGAACATGCATTTGATTATGAGCCATAACAGAAACGGTAACTGACATAAACAAAAGCCAGATATAAAGTAAGATGTGCAGAGGACTCCACAAGGCAACTAAAGGCTGAGCGCTCATTCCATCAAACCACAAAAAAGCAAATAAGCATGAGGTAATAACAATATAAAGTAAGGTTTTTAAATCTGCTGCGTACTTAAGCATAGGAAAAGTTTTTATTGTTTTAAAGAAACACTGCGAAATTACAAAAATTAGACAAATTACTATCCTTTTTTTGATTCATATGTTGAAATGATTTATATCTCTTTTATTTCTAATTTAAATCAAATTTCTAATTGAATAGATATTTAATTTTTATAAATAGAATATCTTTGCAATTCTGAATCTTTGAAATATGAATAATAACAAACAGACCATTATAGCATTTTTGCTTCTTTTCGTTCTTTATGTATTGTACTTGTTTATCAATTTACCTCAGGGTGACACGCAACTTGCAGACAAGAAAAAAGTAAATTCTGCACAAAAAACTACAGTTGACAGTGCAAGCCTTCAAGCTGCCAAAATTAACGCAGATACAACTCTCAGTGCTGCTGAGAAGGATAGTTTGATTAAAAATTTGAATGAAATATCATTCTCTAATCAGTCAGATAAAACTTTTGGACCTTTTTCTCAGGCAGCTCAATGCGACAATCAAGAATTTATCTTAGAAAATGAAAAATTAAAGATAAAGTTTTCCTCTAAAGGAGCTCGTATTATCGATGTACAGGTCAAAGGATTTAAAGGATACAATCACCAAACACCTGAAATTTATGATTTACTGGATGTACATCTGATGAACCATAATCAGGATAGGTTTTCGTATCAATTACCAATCAAGGGAGTAGAAAATGGTAAAGTTCAGTCTCAAGATTTATGTTTCGAACCCACAATGCAAGGAAATCAAATTGTTTTCCGTGCCTACACCAATGACAGAAAAGCCTTTATCGAGCAGAAATATATTTTGACTCAAAATTATGCTATTGATTATGCTTTGAGTTTTGATGGACTGAAGCCTTATTTAAACAATGACAAAGTTAATTTGGAATGGCTTTCTCATTTACCTAAATTAGAGAAAAACCCTGATTACGAGAGAAGGATGACTTCTGTTTATTTCAAAGAGGGCGAATCAAATCCGAGTTATTGCAATTGCACCGCAGATGCTGAAGAAAACGTAAGCAATAAAATTCATTGGGTATCCTATGCGCAACAATTTTTCAATACAAGTTTGATTTTTAAAGGAAATACTAAGCCCACTAAAGGTGATTTTAACACCTACATGATGCCCAAAACATCAGATCATTTAAAAAATTTGAAGTCTGTTATTAGTTTTCCGGTAGCTGATTTAAAA
>CAZNNX010000095.1:0-11745 GCA_964574485.1 uncultured Saprospiraceae bacterium
TTAATCATATAGGCCGGACCTGCAAGCAGCTCTACCCCATATTGTGAATACACAGGAACTGAAGAGAAAAATAAAAAAAAACTGGCCAATAGAAATTTAATTTGCATCAGGCTGTCGTTTTGGCTACTACCTTTTAAAAAAGTTCAATTGTAAAATCATGCTTGTTCTATTGCATAAATCTTGCTCAAAAATCATAACTACAATCTCTTTTGTAAATCTTTTAAATTGAAATTACTACCTCCACAAACGATAAAAACTATTTGCTGCGCATCTTCCCATAAGTGCTGGTGAAAGTAATAGGCTGACAAACAGGCACCACAGGCAGCTTCTGTTGGCACAGCCATTTCTTCATAAAAAAGTCGACTCGATTCCATGGCCTCGGTATCCGTGCAGGTGGCTGCTTTCATGTTTACCAATTGAGACCAGCGCCAAGCACTATCCGATAAGGTGGAGGCTCCCAAACTGGTGGCAATTGTATTAATTTGTTGCAAAGATACCTTTTTTCCCTCCTTCCAAGAATGATACATGGTAGCTGCGCCCTCTGTCTCCATGCATAATATTCTGGTGTTTGTCCAGCCAAGATCATGCAAACCTCTTGCAATACCAGAAAATAATCCACCCCCGCCCACAGACAGAACAATGAGATCGGGTTCAGACATCTGCTCTTTCAATTCATAAACAATGGTAGCATGGCCCTGTTCTAATTTTTCCCCTTCAAAAGGGTGCATGTAGACTGAATCGTGATTTCTACTCCAATCTCTTGCAAATTGATCCGCTTCAGACCATTTATTACCAAATACGATGAGTTTAGCTCCAGTCTGAATTATTAAATTCCTCATTTCAAAACCTGTTGTTTCAGGAACAATAATCGTCGCTTTTCTTTCCAACATCCTTGCAATTGTGGCGAGTGCAAGACCGGCGTTTCCACCGGAAGCCATCACAAAATTGGATTTATCTGGATATGAAGCCAATTCGTTTGATATTCCCCTGATCTTAAAGGAACCCGAAACCTGTTCAGATTCCATTTTGAAAGAAAGGGTTCTGTAATCATCTTTTTTTTGAATGAGGCTTGTTTTGTTGTACATCTTATTCTTTTTTTCCTTGCTTCCAACCGGACTTATCGGAGAGCTTGTCGTTGGTAAGATATCTTTTACTTGGGTCAGTATTCTTATACTGGGCATCCAATAAATTATACTTTCGAATTTCAAGCTGCTCTGCAAAATATTGAACCACTTTGAATTCACTAAGGAAGATAGACGCAATAACGCGAATCGCCGTATAGAAAGGAATGGCAACAACCATACCCAAAATCCCTCCCAATTTCGAACCGATTACGATAACAAGAAATATTTCAATCGGATGGGCTTTAACACTCTTTGAGAAAATATAAGGCTGAACCAATAGATTATCAAAGAGTTGCATCCCAATAAAAACAGAGGCAACTTTTAATAATTTAGGAACAGTTGCAGCGTAAAAATCTAAATCAACAGAGGAAAACAAGGTAACAATGGCGGCAAATCCCATACCTATAAAAGGACCGAGATAGGGAATAACATTAACGATTGCCCCAAAAAAAGCAATAATCAGCGCATTCTCTACGCCGAGAAAATAAAGCAAGACCCATAGGAAAATTGTCAGAATCCCCATTTGAGCCAATATACCTTCAAAGTATCGAACCAACATATCTCGAATCAAAATGACAGATCGTTCAATTTTTACATCATACTTCTCAGAAAAGGGTGCTTTCAGAATTTTAACAAACATACCTTCATCCTGCAAAAAGAAAAATGCAATAAACATTACCGAACTCAACAACACAAAAAATGAACCCAGCCAAGAACTAAGTGCTGTTGCTGTACCACTGAGCATCGCACTAGGATTCACATTGTTAAGCACATATTGATGAAATCTTTCATGAGGGCTCAATGATATCTTTTTAACCGTATCAATAGCTGCAACGGATTTCTCTGGCATCAAATACAAATGAATACTTTGTTTACCACTATCCTGAAGTAAAATATATTTCGGACTATCAACTTTGAATTTGGGTAAGGTATCAATGTCTTGCTTTACTTTTTTATAGGGATCAACCATCCCCCATTCTGCCAATTGATTATACAAGCTGTCGATTGGTTCATCCAAATGATGAATAATCTCTGCATATTTTACAGATGATAATTTTTGAGATTGCTTGACTATGGTGGGAACAAATAATGACACAAATAATACCAGACTGGCAACAAAAATCAAAAGAGTTATACCTGCTTTTAATGGAGAACTCAAGCGCCAATTCCCCCAGCCTATTTTCCCAAGAACATGCATAATAGGAAAACCTAACAGGGAAACTACCCAGGCCAATACCAACCATACAAGTAAATCATTTAAAAAATAAACAATAAGACCAAAAACTAGGACTCCTAAAAAAAAATAAGCTGCCTGCCTGAGTTGATTCATGTTGATATGCTTAATGGGAGCAATATAAGTTTTTTTCTGCTGACCAATCCAAATTTGGATAAAGTTCTATTAGTTGCATACATTGATCTTTCATTCTTTTCGCAAAGAATTTGGATTCCTCCGAATCCGGATGCAAGATCCTGTGAGATTTCATTCGGTTAAACTTTTCAATTGACCTTCTTTGTTCAGCTTCAGTAACATCCAAATAGCTTTGAGAAAATTTATCCCAGATAAAATCGATAGCCAGTTCAGAAGGATGTAACATATCATTGGCATAAAATCTGTAATCCCTCAATTCATCCAACAGGATTTCATAGGCTGGAAAATAACTGATTTTAGAATACAAGTTTTGTATTTTTTCAACAGCCAACAACAAGGTAGCCTTACTTAGCTGATTGGCATGAAATCCATCTCTTTGGTGCCTGATCGGACTTATCGTAAAATGAATTTCTTTATCCCTCATCCATTCATGTTTTGTTACAACCTGTTGAAATGCTGAAACAATTTCATCCACTTCCAACAATCTTCTTGTAAATAAATGGTCATTTTGTTTGTGACAATTATTTACAATTTTATTGGTTTCTTTGATTTGATAAACCCATGCCGTACCTAGGGTAATCAATAAATGCCTACAGTTTCTAAGCTGTTTCAGAGATAAGTCTTGTAATTCATGAATCTTTTCTGTCAATCCAGATTCAGAAAAAGAGGATAAATCTCCGTGATAATTCAGGTGAAAAAATAAACCCCCTGCATGCACTATATCTTCAACATCCAACGGATTTTGTTCCAAAACATCAGTAATCCCTTGAAAAATACTCATGGGATTATATTGTATCCCGTAAGGAGAAGAAGAAATCTGATACTTTAATTCTTTCATTTTATTCCCCATATGTTCTGTAAAGCAAGACCCAAAGAAAACTATTGAATCAGCGTACTTTATTGTAGCTTTTGGTATTTGAACCTGTACAGGTGTTTGAAATCTCATAGATGTCCACATGTTTTGATATGAAAATATAAAATTACTACTTTATACTTTATCAAAATTGTATCTTCGCTAACAGAAATTAAAAATTCACATTCATTTCAATGAAAAACAAGTATAGTTTTATTCTTTGCGTACTATGTATCGGATGGTCAATTCAGTTGAATGCGCAACTTAAATTTAAGTTTGGTATCAGAGCAGGTACTACCATTTCCTCTGTTTTTGGACCTTCAGAAAAAGACGATCTGGGAAACGACCTAGAGAGTAATAAATTTGCTGCCAGAATTTCAGCCGGGGGTACAGTTTTTTTGCCTCTCACCGAACGTTTTGGTCTGGGGGCAGAAGTATTATTTAGTCAGAAAGGAAGTTTGTATCGATTTGAAGCTGACAATGCCTATCTCAAACTAACCGGATCTGTGGCCAGCCCGAATACAAACCAACTCTTTACAGGCAAACAAAAAATTTACAGTATGAATGTTACCAATGGGTATGTAGAAATTCCCTTTTTGGTATATTTTTATCCTGTCAAGGATCGTTTGATGATAGATTTCGGACCCAGTGTTTCCTTTCTTTTCTCCTCAACAGCACTGGGTATCATAAAATATGGAATAATTGATCCAATTAATCCCAACCCTTCGGATTTTCTCGAAATTCAATTGGATTACAAATTACTGAAAGATGGCGCAGGTGGTTTTGCGGAAAATGCCATTGATAAAACAGGAAGATTAGACCAAACAACGATCAATTATCCATCTACAATTGGCGGTTATTATTTTTTTGATGATAAGAAAGGTCCCTTATTTAATATCGTAGACTTTGGCTTGAATGCAGGAATTTCTTACTTTTTCACCAAAGGTCTCAGGGTGGGTGCCAGATGCTATTATGGTATCAGCGATATTACCAACGACGACCATGACATTGATCAACGCAACCTGGATGCTAACAATAATTATCTGTACAGAAAAGACAGAGATATCAATTTTGGCATTCAACTCTTCCTGGGACTACAGTTTTAATAAACAATGAGTTTGAAAATAAAAATTATTGGTACTGCACATCCTTTAAGAGGAGGTTTGGCTGCCTATAATGAAAGGTTGGCAGAAGTACTCCAGGAAGAAGGGCATGATGTGGAAATTTATAATTTTTCCCTTCAATATCCCTCTTTTCTTTTTCCAGGCAAAACGCAATATTCTTCAGACAAGGCTCCGGAAAAAATAAGAATTTTATCACTTATCAACTCTGTTAATCCGCTCAATTGGATTCGTGTTGGTTGGAAACTCTTTCGCGAAAAACCGGATCTGATTATCATCAAATTTTGGCTTCCATTCATGGGACCCTGCTTCGGTACTATTTTGAGGATAGCCAGGTGGAACAAGCACAGCAAAATCATTTCAATTATTGATAATATAATACCACATGAAAAAAGAGCAGGTGATTGGATTTTCGCACAATATTTCACCCGGCCTGTTCATGGATTTATAGCTATGTCAAAATCTGTTTTAAAGGATCTGGAATTATTTACCAACAAAAAACAACAAAGTATTTTTATCCCTCATCCGATATATGATAGTTATGGAGAAATTATAGACAAGGAAGAAGCTAGAAAGCAATTGAAAATTCCTGTACAGGATAAAATTGTTCTATTCTTTGGGTTTATCAGAGATTATAAAGGGCTGGACTTATTACTGGAAGCAATGTCTGATCCCAGAATTAAAAAATCAGGTGTCAAAGCATTGATTGCAGGAGAATTCTACAACAATGAATCTCAATATCATAATATAATCAATGCCCTACAACTTTCAGACCGATTGATTTTAAAGACTGAGTTCATTCCTAACAACGAGGTAAATCTTTACTTTAGCGCAGCTGATTTGCTCGTTCAACCCTATAAAACCGCTACCCAAAGTGGTATATCTCAAATGGCCTATCATTTTGAACTTCCCATGGTTGTGACAGAGGTAGGTGGGCTTCCAGAAATTGTACACGATAAAAAAACAGGATTCGTTGTAAAAAAAGAGCCTGAATCCATAGCAGATGCCATCATTGACTATTTTGAAAATTACACTGCAGATTTTTTTCTCCCTCATATTCAAGAAGAAAAGAAAAAATACTCCTGGCAATTTATGACAAAGGGTATAATACAACTGGCTTCTCTTTCCGAAGAAAAATAAGTTGCATTTTTAAAACAAATAGACTATATTTGTGATTATATTAAAACATTTTGTTTTGTGTTAATTAATTTTCTCATTCAAAACTATGCCATTATTGACCGCCTGGAATTTCAACCCCAGGATGGATTTACCTGTATCACAGGTGAAACAGGTGCCGGTAAATCAATCTTACTGGGTGCTTTGGGTTTAGTCATGGGCAAAAGAGCAGACAGCAAAATCTTATACCACCCTGATCGTAAATGTTTGGTTGAGGCTGTTTTTAAAATAGAAGAATATCAATTGATTGCGCTCTTTGAATCCCTTGAACTTGATTATTCCGAAGAGACGATTCTGCGCAGGGAAATCCTGCCCAATGGAAAAAGCAGGGCCTTTGTAAATGACAGTCCTGTTACTTTAGATACCCTTAAATCCATTTCTGCTCACTTGCTTGACTTGCATCAACAATTTGATACGCAAGGAATACTCGATCCTAGCTTTCAACTCGATTTTGTGGATAAAATGGCATCTACCCATGCAGAATTGGAGATCTATGTACATCATTTTAAAAAATGGGAGCAACTGCAAAGAAAGTGGAGTAAGATAAAAGTCAAAATAGAAGAATATGCCAAAGAGCAGGATTATAATGAATTTCTTTTGGAAGAACTGGTACAGCTGAATATTCAGCAAGATGAAATCCAATCCTTGGAAATGGAAAGAAATACATTGTACTATGCTGAAGAAATTTCACAGTCAATACTTTTGTCATTGCAAAAAATACATGAGGAAGACCATTCTCTGGAAAACCAAATCAGATTCATAAATCAAAATTTATCCAAAAGCAAACTGAGGCATCCTTCTATTGAGCAATTTTTAGTGCAGCTTTCCAAAATAGAAGAAGAACTAATGGATTTTAGCCAAAACATCTCAAAATTTGAGTCACTCTTAGAATCCAACCCTCAAAAACTATCAAAGATTGATGCCCGCTTACACCAGATTTATACTTTATTAAAAAAACACAAATTAAATTCTGAGCAAGAACTGATCAACTTACAAGAAACCCTGGAACAAAAAACAAATCGTCTTTCTCAATTAGAATCTTTAGAAATTGAAACTAAAAATCTGATTGATTATTGTCAATCTGAATTAGAGAGAGTTTCTGATGTTCTTCACAAAAAAAGAATATCAATCATTCCTGAGATCGAATCTCGAATGAAAGACCTGCTTGCGATGCTTTCCATTCCTAATGGTTCTATCCGAATAGAACTGATTCCCCTTTCTGAATTTCAGCTCAATGGTAAAGATCAAATTAAAATTTGGTTTTCCGCCAATAAAGGCAGCCGTCCTGATGAATTAAAAAACATTGCTTCCGGTGGAGAGCTATCACGTATTGCACTCTGCCTAAAATCGCTGGTTGCCGATAAAATGGTATTACCCACCTTGTTGTTCGACGAAATAGATCAGGGCGTTTCGGGAGAGGTAGCACATCAAATGGGCAAAATAATGAGAAACCTGGCAGATAAACATCAGGTTATTTGTATCACACACTCTGCTCAAATAGCGGCCAAAGGAAAAAAACACTTTTATATTTACAAGGACCATAGCGGAGAAAAAACTCAAACGAAATTAAAACTCCTGGAGCAAGAAGAAAGGGCAAATGAAATTGCAACCATGCTGAGTGGGCAAAATCCAAGCGCCAGTGCTTTAGCTAATGCTTTGGAATTATTAGAACAATAAACTTTTAATCCCTTCTCACGTTTCAATAATGTTTACCGATTTTAAGAAATATTTAAATCAAATCTTTTTTTGATAAGTTTAATATTTCACTAAATTGCGGCGCACTTGAAAAATTGGTAACCATTCTAATTTTTTTTTCATTCATTCTTTCAGTAAAAAACTGAAAACAAAAAATTTTTATGAGTAGAGTTAAATTCAATCTTGAATTTCATTTTAGAACTTCCCCCACCATAGTATATGAATTCTTAACCTCCCCCGATTGCCTAACACGTTGGTTTTGTGAAGATTGCAATATGAAAGACGATTCTTATATTTTCTCTTGGGAAGGAAGTGAAGAAATCGCCTACATTTTAGAGGATATAGAAGAAGAATATCTGAGCTTACAGTGGGAAGATTATCCAACAGAATACCTTGAGTTTAAGATTTATAAAGGTGAAATTACGGGTCAAACCATTCTTGAAATCACAGCTTTTTGCGATGATGATGAAGTAAAACAAGAAAAAGCATATTGGCAAACTCAAATAAGCAATATGAAACATGCAATGGGTTTGTAAAAATTTACTAACTTAACTTAAACTAATATTTTTTTACTATGCTTGGCTTTTTCAAAAATGAACTAATTGAGGTAATTGAATGGAAGGAAGATAATGATGATCTTGTTATTTGGAAATTTCCTGACAAGGATTCCAATATCAAATACGGCGCTCAACTCACAGTGAGGGAATCACAAATGGCTCTTTTTTTAAATGAAGGTCAAATAGCTGATGTCTTTCTACCTGGTCGCCATACACTTCATACCGAAAACATGCCGATCCTAACTACGCTCAAATCCTGGAAATACGGGTTTAATTCCCCATTCAAATGTGATGTGTATTTTGTCAATAGCAAGCAATTGAGAGGTTTTAAATGGGGCACGCCAAATCCTGTTTTCTTCAAAGATCCTGAGGCAGGAAATATTCAAATCAGAGCTTTTGGCGTTTATATGTTACGCATTGTTGATCCCAAATTATTTTTCAGAGAATATGCCGGAACCAAAGAAGCACTGTACACCTCTGAATTGGAAGACACTCTTAGAGACCTGATTGCGCCTAAGTTTGCTGCAGCATTACTAAAAGTAGACGTGTCTGCATTCCAGCTGTATTCAAGCGCTTCCAGTTTGGGTCAAATTATCAAACCTCTACTACAGGAAGATTTGACTCCATTTGGTTTGGAACTTACTAAATTTGAAGTCTCTTCTGTTTCTCTCCCTCCAGAAGTGGAAGAACATATGAAGGAAATGAATAAAATGGGCCTCACCAGTGACCAAAACTTAAACAAAATGGAACGCTTTGCTCAAATGGATGCCCTGAAAGAATCCAGCAAACATGGTATGAATCCTCAACAATTCCAGAATAATCAACAACAAATGTTTATGCAACAAATGATGATGAATCAAATGATGCAAAACATGATGGGCAATCAAAATCCCATGCAAAACCAACAACAAAATCTTCAAAATAGTACACCTGAACCTAAATTAAGCAGGGAAGAAATTATGAAAAATTTAAAGGAATTGGGAGAATTAAAGGAAATGGGGATTCTCACCCAAGAAGAATTCGATAAAAAGAAAACAGAGCTTTTGGCTCAACTCTAAATTTTTATTAAATGAAACAAAAAGCCATTCAGTTCTTGAATGGCTTTTTGTTTTCTCCTATAGCCCAGCCCTCATTTAAATTAATTTATATTATGAAGAAAATTATTGAAAACTTCAACCTCAAATTCTAAACTTATTAGTATTTTTCATGGCTTTTTTTAAATAAGTTTTAAGAATTATTCGCTACTTATGAGTTTATCCAGCAACCTGAATTATTTACCTCTGCTCATTCAATTAATTGTAGCCGGAGGATTTGTTGTAACTACTCTGATAATCACTCACTTACTTACTCCTAGAATCAAATCAATAAAAAAAGATGCCAATTTTGAATGCGGTATCGAATCGAAAGGTGACGCTCGTTTTCCTGTATCTGTACGATATTTCATGACAGCTATTTTATTCGTTCTCTTCGACGTAGAGGTCATCTTCTTTTATCCCTATGCTGTTAATTTCTACAATCTGAAACTTGAAGGACTCTTAGCTGTTATCCTTTTTACAGGCTTTTTCTTATTTGGTTTTTATTATGTGTATAAAAAAGGAGCATTAGAATGGGAGAAATAAATGAAAAAGTAATCAATGGAGAAGGTTATCAACTGACAACCTTAGATAAAGCTGTGGGTTTGGCTCGTTCCAATTCATTATGGCCCCTACCCTTTGCCACTTCTTGCTGTGGCATAGAATTTATGGCTACTATGGGCTCAAATTATGACTTGTCGCGATTTGGAATGGAACGAATGTCATTTTCTCCCAGGCAGGCAGATTTACTTATCGTGGCCGGTACTATTTCCAAAAAATTAGGCCCTATTCTCAGACAGGTTTATGAGCAAATGGCCGAGCCCAAATGGGTACTTTCGGTGGGAGCTTGCGCTTCCTCAGGTGGAATTTTTGATACTTACAGTGTGCTGCAAGGCATTGATCGTGTGATACCGGTTGATGTTTACGTTCCAGGTTGTCCACCCAGACCAGAACAAATAATTGATGGTATTATGAACATCCAGAAATTAGTTCAGAATGAATCCATCAGACGAAGACATGAACCTCATTATCAAGAACTGTTGAAAAAATATAACATCTCTTTAAATGACATCCAACCTAATTCCTGATCTGTTTCACATGTTGAAAAGTCATTTCGGAGATGCTGTAATTCATTCGCATCTTTCAACAGATTTATTAAACATTGAAATTCACCCCGAATCCATAAGAGAGATACTGCTCTTTCTAAAAAAACATCCTGATTTTGATGTTAATTTCTTAACACTCTTGGGGGCAGTTCATTACCCTGAGCAAGAAAACAGAAATTTTGCTATTGTTTATCACTTACATAGTTGGAGTAAAAATATCAGATTTCGCATCAAAGCATTTCTTCCTGAAACAAATCCAACAATAGATTCTGTGGTTTCCGTCTACCCCTGTGCCAACTGGATGGAAAGAGAAACCTACGACTTTTATGGCATTCATTTTAAAGACCATCCTAATCTCAAAAGAATTCTTAATGAGGATGATATGGATTATTTCCCTATGCGGAAAGAGTACACTTTGGAAGATCAAAGCAGAGAAGACAAAGATGACAGATATTTTGGCAGAACCCAGCATAACCTTTAATAATGGAATTCAAAACAAAATATAAAGAAGAGATTGAAAATTTAAACGGGGAATTGGCCACTATTAATTTTGGTCCAACACACCCGGCTACACACGGTATTTTCCAAAATATTTTACAAGTAAACGGAGAAAAAATTGTTTCTTCAGAGCAAACGCTTGGTTATATCCACAGAGCCTTTGAAAAGCTGGCCGAACGCAGACCCTACAATCAAATTACCCCGATAACAGATAGACTCAATTATTGTTCCTCCCCTATCAACAACATGGGCTGGCACATGACTGTAGAGAAACTTATCCAGGCAGAAATACCTAAAAAAGTTGACTACATGAGAATTATCATTATGGAATTGGCTCGAATTGCTGACCACCTAATTTGTAATTCTGTAGTAGGTGTAGATACAGGAGCTCTTACTGGATTTACTTACCTTTTTCAGGAAAGAGAAAAAATTTATGAACTCTACGAAGAAGTTTGTGGTGCTCGGTTAACTACAAATATTGGAAGAATCGGTGGATTTGAAAGAGACTTCTCGCCAGAGTTTCATCGGAAACTTAAATCTTTCCTCATTGAATTTCCGAAAACCTTTGATCAGTTTGATCAGTTACTCTCCAGAAACAGAATTTTCATGGACAGAACCAAAGGTGTGGGTCCCATATCAGCAGAAAGAGCTGTAGATTATGGCTTTGTAGGTCCCAATCTAAGAGCTGCGGGTATCGATTATGATGTGCGTGTCATGAATCCCTATGCCTCATATCAAGACTTTGATTTCGATATTCCTGTAGGTGTGCAAGGTGATACTTATGATCGCTTTATGGTAAGGCAGGAAGAAATTCGTCAAAGTTTGAGAATCATACACCAAGCCTATAATAATTTACCCGAGGGCTCATACAAAGCTGATATACCTGAATTTTACCTTCCCCCTAAAGAAGAGGTATACCATCAAATGGAAGCACTGATTTACCATTTCAAAATAGTTATGGGCGAAACAGAAGTTCCCGTTGGCGAAGTATACCATGCAGTTGAAGGTGGTAATGGAGAGCTGGGCTATTATTTGATTAGCGATGGTGGCCGTACTCCGTACAGACTTCAATTTAGAAGACCTTGTTTTATTTATTATCAAGCCTATCCCGAAATGATTACAGGACAAACACTGAGCGATGCCGTACTAACGCTGAGTAGTCTGAATGTTATC
>CAZNNX010000096.1:0-2879 GCA_964574485.1 uncultured Saprospiraceae bacterium
TGACCTCAATGGTTGTACTGGTACCAGAACTACTACGGTTACTCAGCCCAGTGCTGTAAGGATTACCCTGAATGCAACAAATGCGACATGTAGTGGGGCTGCTACCGGATCCATAAATCTAATTGTTAATGGAGGAACACCAACATTCACTTACTTTTGGTCTAATGGAAGAACAACTCAAAATAATACCGGACTAATATCTGGTTCTTATTCAGTTACAGTTACAGATGCAAATGGCTGTACCTTAAGCAGCAACACTTCTGTTTCACAAAATTCAATTCTTTTAGTCAGTGCCAGTGTCACAAATAACAATTGTAATGGCGCCAATACTGGAAGTATCGCAATTAATCCTTCAGGTGGGACTCCAAACTATACCTATTTGTGGTCTAATGGTAGAACAACACAAAACATCAGTCAACTCACAGCAGGGAATTATTCTGTAACAATAACGGATGCCAACGGTTGTAGTATTTCAAATACCCAAACAATTACAGAACCTTCAGCAATAACAACAACAATTTCAGGAACAAATCTTTTATGTAGTGGGGGTAACAATGCATCAGCCTCTGTAACAGCTAATGGAGGAAATCCAGGGTATACATATCTGTGGAGTAATGGTGCAACCACACCAAACATTTCAAATTTAACTGCAGGGGTTATAAGGGTTTCAGCATCTGATACGAGAGGTTGCCTTTCTGTTGCCACAACTACAATCACGCAACCTGCTGTAGTATCTGGCACAATTTCTTCTGTCTCAACAACTTGTTTTGGATATTCAGACGGATCGATTAACTTATCTGTAATTGGTGGAACTTCGCCCTATACCTATCTTTGGTCAAATGGAGCTACAACTGAGGACATAAGCGGATTAACAGCAGGAAATTATTCTGTAACTTTCACTGACCAAAATGGATGTACTGGAACCAGAAACTCTATTGTAATTCAACCATTACAATTAGCAGTCAACATTGTAAGTTCTTCAAATCCAACATGTATAACAGGAGGCAGTATAGACATAAACGTAATTGGTGGAATTGCGCCCTATAATTATATCTGGTCCAGTGGTCAAACAACACAGGATCTTACAGGTCTTAGTGCAGGAAATTATACAGTTTCTGTAACTGATCTTAGAGGCTGTACTATTTCTACAGCATCTATTACACTAACCACAATAGGTGGGCCTACAATAACTTTAAATTCCACTCAAAACAATAGTTGTTTCAATGGAAATATTGGTTTTATAAATATTAGCACAAATGGAGGCAGTCCAAATTACAGTTACATTTGGTCTAATGGCAGAACAACAGAGGATATTAGTGGTCTATCTTCCAACAATTATACAGTCACTCTTACAGATCAATCAGGTTGTACAGCTACGCAATCATTCAACATCACAGAACCTGCAAATATTGCCATCATTCCAACAATACTACCCCCTAGCTGTGTTAATGGCTCGAATGGACAAATTAGCCTTTCTGTTTCGGGAGCTACATCTCCTTACCTTTATATTTGGTCAAATAGTAGCACTACACAAAACATATCCTTACTCAGCTCTAATACGTATACCCTGAGCATTACAGATGCTAATAATTGTACATTCACGAATACCTTCAATGTTCCTCAGGCTCAACCAATCAGCATTGTAGCAACTTCTAACTCTCCTTCTTGTAATGGCTTTACAAATGGCAACATCAATGTAAGTCCTGTGGTTGGCCTTGCTCCTTTTTCTTATCTGTGGAGTAATGGTAGTACCACAGAAGATATAAGTGGTATAACTGCGGGAGTATATACAGTCACATTCACTGATAATAATTCATGCACTGCAAGTTTTCAAATTACAGTAACTGAGCCCCTTCCACTGGCAGTTTCACCATCGAGCAACAATGTAAGTTGCTTAGGACAAGGTTCCATTAGTTTAAATATAACTGGGGGAACATCACCCTATCAAGTATTATGGTCAAATGGCCAAACAACTCAAAATATTACCAATATTAACGCAGGCATCTATACAGCTACGGTCACAGATATCTCCGGATGTACAATTTCTACATCATCAATTCAAATAACAGCGCCTGGTGTACCTCAGGCTCAGCTGATATCTCAAACAAATCCGCTTTGTTCCGGATTGAATACTGGTGCCATAAACATAACTGTTTTTGGTGGATCTGCCCCCTACAACTACAATTGGAGCAACGGAGCTTTCACACAAGATCTTACAAATATAATTGCTGGAAATTATTCCGTAACAATCACGGATGCTACTGGATGTACAACTAGTTATAGCACTTTGATAACCCAACCTGGAGTCATTAGTCCAACTCATACAACTACTTTTACGGGATGTGCCGGTACTAATAATGGATCTATCAATCTCTCAGTTAATGGAGGCGTACCAGGATATAGATATATTTGGTCAAATGGCGCAACCACAGAAGATTTATCTCTGATTGCTTCTGGCAATTATTCAGTAACCTTAACAGACCAAAATAATTGTACAGTATCTTATAATGTAGTACTATCCGGTCCTCTTGCATTGCAAGCTAATTTATTTTCTCAAAATCCAACTTGTTCTGGAAATACAAATGGATCGGTAACTGCAGCACCTTCTGGCGGCACTCCTAGTTACTCTTATCTTTGGTCAAATGGATCAACAGCTAATTCAATTAACGGAATAAGCTTTGGAAACTTTCAGTTAACAGTTACAGACGTCTATGGTTGTACTGCGTCAAACAGTACTACAATAACGCAACCAGCACCTTTTACCATACAAAATACAGTCAGCAATGCCAGTTGTACCGCTGCCGGGGCGATTGACATTACAGTGTCAGGGGCCAATGCTCCTTACTCCTATCTTTGGTCCAATGGTGCCACTACCCAAG
>CAZNNX010000096.1:2979-7437 GCA_964574485.1 uncultured Saprospiraceae bacterium
CAGTCTCACTCTTACTGACAACAGCGGTTGTCAGAATTTCCTGAATAATATTCTTGTCAATGCCAGCAATGCCTTCTCTGTTTCTGCTACGGCAAGCAATGCCAGTTGTACTGCTGCAGGTGCGATTGACATTACAGTATCAGGGGCCAATGCTCCTTACTCCTATCTTTGGTCCAATGGTGCCACTACCCAAGACCTTAGCGGTTTGAATAATGGCATTTTCTCTTTGAGTATCTCAGATGCCTTTGGTTGCTCTGCCACTCAGGGTCCTTTCTCCATCAATGCCATAGGCACTCCTCTTATTACCATTGCCAGTACCACTGCTCCTGCCTGTACTGCTGCCAATGGTGCCATCAGTTTGAATATTGCCAATGGCATTGCGCCTTATTCCTTTGTCTGGTCTAATGGCGCCACTTCGCAGAACATCTCTGCCCTTGCCGCCGGTGTTTATGCTGTCACTGTCACTGATGCCAATGCCTGTTTTGCCATTTTCTCTAATATCATTTTAAATAATGCCGGTGCAATTAATCTTTCAGCTCAGGCAATCAATGCTTCCTGCTCTAATCCGAATGCAGGGGCCATCAACATCACTGCCCTGGGCGGTACCGCTCCGCTCAGCTTTATCTGGTCTAACGGTGCCAGCTCCCAAAATCTCAGCAACATCACTGCAGGTAATTATTCCCTCTCTGTTTCTGATGCTAACGGATGCTCCGCTACGATCAATGCTCTTGTCAATAGCATCGGCGCTCCTCAGATTCTCATCGATAGCATCCGTCAGCCACTCTGTGGAGTTAATGCCAATGGAGCTCTGTTTATTTCTGTATCACAGGGAAATCCTGCTTACTCTTATCTTTGGTCCAACGGGGCTACTTCGCAGGACCTGAATCCTGTTGCTGCCGGAAATTACAGTCTCACTCTTACTGACAACAGCGGTTGTCAGAATTTCCTGAATAATATTCTTATTAATCAGTCAAGTAATCTGGCGTTTAATTCAAACATTATACAGGCTGGTTGTAGTATACTGGGTGGAAGTATCGATCTAAATATAATTGGTGCATCAAACCCTAATTATCTCTGGTCCAATGGAAACACTACAGAAGACATTTCAGGACTATCTCAAGGTACTTATTCCGTTACTGTAACTGATGCCCTCAATTGCTCAGCAACGTCCTCATTTACAATCAACAATATCTCCAATTTTTCAATTGTTGTTGATAGTATTTATCCACAAAGCTGTTCAAGTTTAGGCTCGATTGAACTTACAGTTAGCCAAAGCAATTACCCTCTGACTTTCTTATGGTCTAATGGAAATACGACAGAAGATATCTCAGGGTTAATTGTAGGAAATTATTCAGTTACAGTAACTGATAGCGTTGGATGTAGCAATGCATTTAATTATAACATACTTGGGGATGGCATTCCCTCCATATCACTTTTAAGCACAAGCAATATAACCTGTTTCGGATTAAATGATGGTTCTATTGATATTCAGGCATCCAGTACTCAATTACCTCTTAGTTTCCTTTGGTCTACAGGAAGCACAAACGAAGACCTTAGCAATTTAGGGGTGGGAAGCTACCAATTAACTGTATCTGACATAAATGGGTGTACAGCAACAATGATGTTTATTTCAATAACAGAACCAAGTGTTATTACAATTAGCAATACCAACACCAATCTAAGCTGTTTTGGAAATAATTCCGGATCAATTGATTTGAGTGTAAGTGGAGGAATTCCGAATTATAGTTTTATATGGAATACAGGTGCCACAACTGAAGATATTAATGGATTATCGGCGAATAATTACCAGGCTACCATTACAGATAATAATGGCTGCCGGGCATTTTTCAGTTCGGTAAATTTAACCGAACCACAACCCATAACGCTCAGTTCTGTCCAAATCAACAATGCAAGTTGTGGAGGAAATAATGGATCGATTTCTGTGGCAGCCAATGGAGGTACGGGTATTTTAATTTACAACTGGTCCAATGGTGTAAACAACGATAGTATCAATAATCTACAAGGTGGAATCTATTTGGTTTCAGTAACTGATAACAATGCCTGTCTTTTTGTTGATACATTTAATGTAGGCGGCCAAAATAACATGATATTCGGAACTGTTACAAATAATGAACTTTGCGGACAATCGGGCACCGGAGTTTCTAGTATAAGTATTTCCGGTGGAACAGCCCCATTTAGTTATTTATGGTCTACGGGAAGTACAAGCCAAACAATTAGTAATTTGACTGCTGGATCTTACACAGCCACTGTGACAGATGTTTCAGGTTGTACAACTACCGGTACTACAGTTGTTAGCACTCCTTTAGTGCCCTTACTCAATGCTATTGTCCTTCCTACAAATTCAATTGATACGGTATTAACTTGGAACACTACTACCTATATAAGCAGTGGAATCAATCAAACCATTTTAGGAGTTGACTATCAATGGATTGGACAAGGGCCTGGATATTTGGGTTTTGGAGACTCAACTTTAAATGCAACTTATATCAATCCCAACTTAGCTGGCAATTACAATATAATTCTTATCGCCACATCAAATGATGGATGTATTACTACAGACACCATTTTAATAGAGGTAGATTTAGTAGATCCGGATATCCCGAATGCATTTTCTCCCAATGGTGATGGAATCAATGATGTCTTCCAGGTTGTTGATCTTGACAAAACCTTATTGATAGAATTTAAAATTTTCGATAAGTGGGGGCAATTGATTTATGATAATGCCAGTGAAGGAGCATGGGATGGAACATATATGGGAGTTAAACAAAATAGAGATGCTTATATCTATGTGATCAGTTGGAATTCTCCATTAGGAGGTGAACAAATTACAAAACGAGGCCAGGTATTACTTCTAAGATAATGAAATTGCAACAAATTATTTTTTTACTACATTTTTTGGCTTATTCAATTGTCGGTATTTCGCAAAATATTGAGGTTTGCGATAACACAATAAAATTAAATGCTTTAAAGGAAGAATCCCTCTACTTCGCTTTTGCAGCGGGGGATGAAATTATTTTTGACATCAAGGAATTAGACAACAAAGATATTTCTGAAATTAGAATCATGGAATACCCCGATGTAGAGAGATTCAGTGCTATTAAAACATCAAATATTGAAAATAAGATAATCAGAGTTCAAAAAAATGTTATTCTGGTTTTTGAATTAAAAAATTCGACGATCCAAAACAGAACATGTAAAATTAAAATTTTGAGAAAACCAGCACAGCCCTCCACTAAAAATTTTAATACAACAATCAGCTGGACAAAGGAACTTATACCCATTGATCCAAATCAAATTATGGATTATGATACTATATATACAGATAAAATCAAAAAAGAAATTTTAAAAAAAAATAGTAAGGAAGAAATCATTTTAGACAAACAGGTAAGAGTTTCACCCAAAACAAGTTTTTCATCTAATAGAACTGCCTTAGAAATAGAATTACCTTCTGATGAGGTTTTGCCACTAAAAGAAACTAAATTGAGTGCACTGATTTACTGGATTGCCGTTGGGGAAGAAGGAAATCAGGCTTGGAAAGATAATGTCAGATTAGTCTCACAAATGGTCAAGGGAGTAAGTTCCTTTTATATTTCCCCCTTGGGCGCCTATGCTGCCGGAGCTGTCACAGAATTAATGATTCCCAAAAAAGGTGATGCGATCTACATGGCAATATCGGATGAAAAAAATAAAGATCTCTTCTTAAAATCTGAGACATACAAGGTACTTGATCAGTCTACAGGCATTGCCTCCTACCGAAAAATTGTTGACAAAGCCCAGATTAAAAATAATTTTTGGATTTTATTGAGGAATGACAATTTGATCAGTTCAATTGATACGAATATTAAAATATCAGTCATTTTAGAGACAACTATTTATGTAGAAAAAAAATACAGAGAAATGATAATTAACCCCAGGTATCACCCCAAAAATGTAAGGGAAATAAAAGTTCCAAGAATTAATCCTTAATTTTTTTTACTTTAGCACAAATCAAATTCATTTATATGCAACAAGACCATTTGATCAAAGAACTCATAAAAAAAGAATATCACAGACAGAGCTCAGGCTTGGAATTAATAGCCTCTGAAAATATTGTTAGCCGACAGGTTATGGAGGCAATGGGTAGCTGCCTTACAAATAAATATGCAGAAGGCTATCCAGGTAAAAGATATTATGGTGGTTGTGAAGTTGTTGATGAGGTAGAACAGCTTGCAATTGACAGAGCAAAAGAACTGTACAATGCAGAATATGTCAATGTACAACCCCATTCTGGAGCTCAGGCCAACGCTGCTGTTTATCTGGCCTGTGTTAAACCGGGTGATACAATTATGGGATTTAATTTAGCTCATGGAGGACATTTAACACATGGTTCTCCTGTAAATTTTTCAGGAAAACTATATCGTCCAGTTTTTTATGGTGTTGAGGAATCAACAGGGAGAA
>CAZNNX010000096.1:7447-11570 GCA_964574485.1 uncultured Saprospiraceae bacterium
ACTTTGTCCGCAAGAACTAAGTAGAAACCCAATAACTATAAAGTAATTTAAAAATTTCGCTTTCATATCGTTTAAGGTCGGTTATTTAAATTACAGTTGACTAATTGACAGCTTTATTGTAGAGCGTTGCCGTTGTTTCACAAAAAAAGAAAACCCCAAAATTATTTTATGTGGAGCATCTGCTTATTCCAGAGAATGGGAATATGCTAAATTCAGAGAAATCGCTGACCAAATTGGTGCTATTCTGTGGTGCGACATGGCACATCCTGCAGGAATGATTGCAGCAGGAATTTTAGAGAATCCACTTCTGCATTGTCATATAGTAACCACAACTACTCATAAAACCTTAAGAGGACCCAGAGGTGGTATGATCCTTATGGGAAAAGATTTTAACAATCCTTTTGGAGAGGTTTGGGAAAAAACAGGAAATCCTAAAAAAATGTCCATATTGCTCAATTCTGCAGTTTTCCCCGGAACTCAGGGAGGACCCCTAGAGCATGTTATCGCATCCAAGGCTATTGCTTTCTATGAAGCCTTACAACCTGAATTCAAATCCTACCAACTTCAGGTGCAAAAAAATGCAAAAGTTATGGCAGATGCATTCATGAATAAAGGGTACCATATCATTTCAAATGGTACTGATAATCATTTGATGTTGATTGATCTGAGATCTAAAAAAGTAAGCGGAAAACAAGCCGAGGAGACTTTAATACGAGCGGATATAACAGTAAATAAAAATATGGTTCCTTTTGACACTGAATCACCCCTGATCACTTCAGGAATCAGGGTAGGTGCACCTGCTATCACTACCAGAGGTTTTAAAGAGAAAGATTGTCTTATGGTGGTTGAGTGGATGGATAAAATCCTTTCAGATATTCAGAATGAAAGTCTCATCAAACAGATCAAAGGAGAAATTAATGAATATATGGGACAATTCCCCCTGTTTTATTCAAGTAATCCAGAACTTGTAGTTTCTTAATACCCAAATTAAAAATGCCAACCTATCCGGTTGGCATTTTTAATTTTTATTATTTATTTTTCATTTTTCCAAATATTATTCTTTCGATTCACATCTGCCATGCGCATGCTTGGATCTAACTCTACAGAAATAATTTTAGTAAAGGGCAGCTCAACTTCTAAGCTGTAATTTTTATGTGTCCACCACCAATCTGGTGCTATTTCAATAGTGGCGTCAGTGCTTTCCTTTTTAACACCCCTCATTAAATCTAAAGGAATTCGGTAAAGCAATTTGCTTGTATCTTTACCATTTTCATAACTAATCAAAAGATCTTGAGGCATAGGCATTCTACCATTCTTAACAGAGATTTCAGATTCAGACTCTACTCTTTGAAGATAAATTTTTGTCTTTGCTCCGGACTTCTCTACTTTATCAACTGCATAATCAATCGTATGAATTGAATTCATCCAATATTCTTTATACCAATCTAATTCCAGACCAGATACTTTTTCCATTACCCTAATAAAATCATTGGGAGTTGGATGTTTGAACCTCCACTGTTTGGTATACTCAAGCATAGCTTGATCAAAGACCTCTTTTCCAATTATATATTCCATTTGATGTAAAAACACTGCACCTTTAGAGTAAGCAGCAGAACCGTAAGCTGTATTTGTTTCAAAATGGTCTGCATGTGTTGATAATGGCTCCTCTATTCCAGATTTTGAAGTTTCAAAGTAACCTTGATAAGAACCGGAGTGAATATTTCCAATTTTCTTTTTCTCTTGTAATGCATTTTGTACAACTGTAGAGGAATAACTGGTAAAACCCTCATCCATCCAGGCATAAAGAGATTCATTTGTACCCATAAGCATTTGATACCAATTATGCATTAATTCATGTATCATAACACCCACCAAACTACCAAGGGGTCTTTTTCCTGTTATTAAAGTACCCATGGGATATTCCATACCTCCATCTCCTCCTTGAACAAAAGAGTATTGCCTGTAAGGATAATCACCATAGGTTTTCTCTATAAACTGAAATGCTTTTTTCAAAATGGGCATCGATTTTTTCCATGTTTCAGCATAATCTGGGTCGTTTTGATAAAAAAAGTGAATATCAGTGGTATCATCCAATGCCAAAGTTTCATGCAAATAATCTGGATCTGCACCCCAAAAAAAATCATGTACCTGATAGGCTTTAAAATGCCAGCTAAGCTTTGTTTTATTGGAATGATCTATGCTGTTTCCTTTTTTTTCATAACCATATCCAATCTCATCGGCATTTTGCAAATAACCAGTAGCTCCAACAATATATGACTTGGGTAAAGTAATTTTTACATCAAAATCACCCCAAATACCATAAAATTCTCTGCCCACATAAGGATTGGCATGCCAACCCTGCATATCATATTCACACATTTTGGGATACCACTGCGACATAGAATAATCTATTCCTTCTGCGCTGTTCCTTCCAGTTCTTCTGATTTGCACAGGCACTTGACTTTCAAATTCCATTTCAAACTCAACTTTGGCCCCTGGCAAAATTGGATTAGACAAACTTACCTCCAAAATCGTTTCCTCTATATCAAATTTCTGAGGTTTTTGATTCATCTGAAGTGAAATAATCTTGTGCCATCCGTATTCATCAACTTTTAATTTTGAAATACGATCTCCGACCCTTGGATCCGGGTCTTGAATATTTCTTGACCTTTCATCCATTTCAGAACCTGGTTGAAAGGCATTATAATACAGATGGTAAAAAACTTTAAATAAGGTATCAGGTGAATGATTTGTGTATATAAGCTTCTGCTTCCCCTTCATTCTATGTTTTTGGGGAAATAGCTCAACCTCAATTTGATAATTACACTCTTGTTGCCAATAATGCTGGGATTTCAATGGACTTAGCAAGGAAATCAATATTCCTCCAATAAAAAAGAAATTCGTTTTCATGTTTTTATTTTCATTCAGCCTTAAAAATAATAACTTTATGCTATAGATTTATTCAATATATCAGATAAGCTCGATTTTATATCTTTCATAATTACTTATGTTCGATTTTATAGGTGATATTCACGGACATTACGATGCCTTGATTGCAATGCTTAGGAAACTGGGCTATACAGCCAAAGGTAATTCATTTGTACACCCGGATAGAAAAATATTTTTTTTAGGTGATTATATAGACAGGGGTCCCAAGATTAAAGAAACGCTTCATTTGGTAAGAAATATGGTGGAAAATGGTGACGCTATTGCACTTATGGGAAATCATGAGTACAATGCACTTTTGTTTCACTACCCTGAACAGAAAGGCGGACATTTGAGAAAACATCTGATTAAAAATATAATTCAGCATTATGAAACACTGAAACAATTTCATAATCGACAAGAAGATTACGAGTCTTATCTCAATTGGTTTTTGAAACTTCCTTTGTTTTATGAAAATGAACAATTTAATGCAGTGCATGCCTGTTGGGATTTGGAGTTGATTCAATTTTTAAAATTAAAATTAAATCAAGCCTGCTTAGATGATAATTTATTGTACGAAACAGCTGATTCCAACAATCCAATGTATCGGGCGGTAGAAGACATATTGAAGGGTAGAGAATTATTACTGCCAGATTCTCAGTATTTTTATGACAAAGAAGCCAATATCAGAGATCGTTACCGAATCAAATGGTGGGTTGATCCATGCAAGGAAACTTACAAAAGCATCAGTTTTGATGAATCTGCCCAAGTGAGTGAAAATAAGATAGACCTGAATCATTATCCATTTGACAGTTATTATGGAGCAGATCAAAAAATAGTTTTTTTCGGTCATTATTGGTTAAAAAAAACCGAGCCCTTTCAACTACTTGCACCTAATATCTGTTGTTTAGACTTTAGCATTGCCAAGGGTGGTAGCTTGGCCGCGTACCGATATTTTGGAGAAAGCAGTTTACAAACCGATAATTTTATTTTTGTTTCCTAACCCTTACCCAAATGCATAAACCTCTCATTTTTTTATTTCTCCTAGCTTTGCCCTACACGCTCTTCTCTCAAGAAAAAGAAGGTAAGGCTCCCTCCGCAATTTTTGTGGATCTGGCATATACTTTCCAGATGCCTGAGGGAAATATGAAAGAAAATTTTGGTTTAAATTCAAGTATAGGTTCTCGTATTTCCTTTC
>CAZNNX010000097.1:0-11391 GCA_964574485.1 uncultured Saprospiraceae bacterium
GATTTCTGCTTTTGAGCTTGGGGAATGGATTGGCAACCTGGTCAATGCATTATATTCCCAGTGGAATGGCATCCGTAATGTCTACCTCCGGTCCTGTATTTATAGCAATTTTAAGTCACTACCTGGTAAGCCGAGTCAATTGGTCATTCACGCTAATCTTGGGAATGGCCTTAGGTATTGTAGGTGTTTTGGGTATCTCATGGGACCATAAAGAAAGTTTTCATACTGAAAATTTTAGTTTTGGTGTATTGCTAAATTTTTTAGCTACCCTGGTTTGGTCTTTAGGGTCAGTACTAACGGCAAAATGGAAACCTAAAGTACACCTGTTGATGGGTGCTGGTGTTCAAATGTTGTTTGGAGGCGCCATACTTTCGCTTGTAGTACTTGTGGTAGGCCCATCTCAACTCATCTCAGGGCAGCCCCCTCTAACATTTTGGTACAGTCTGATATATTTGATCTTTGTGGGTTCTCTCCTGGCTTATAGTTCATTCATGTATACACTAGAACATTTACCCCCTGCACAGGCAGCCATTTATGCCTATATAAACCCTATAGTTGCTGTTTTGTTGGGTTGGTGGTTTTTACATGAACATTTAAATTTACTTACGGTAGTTTCCATGATTACAACCATTGCAGGTGTATTTTTAATCAACAGATCTTTTAAGAAGAGCTAAAATTCTTTCGTATAGTAAATTTTATAATAAGACAACCCTTTTTCTTCGTCATAACCCTTCTCTACCAAACCCTCATCCTGGGCTCTGTTGTTTTGAAATTTTATTTCTATTTGATTGTCTAATTGTATGATTCTCTTAAAACTCCGCTCTGTTTTTTTTACGGTAGGTGCAGAAATAAAAAAACGCTCCTCCTCTGGTAATAATCCCACTTTTTCCTGGAATTCAGTTTTGTATTCCTGGAATCGCTCTTTTTTTTCAGGGATATCTTCAAAAATTTCGTCAGTAAATCCTGTAATGTCAAATGATTCATTTGAATTAAAGTATTCAATGGTTTTATTGAGAAAAGAAACCTGCTCCTGTTTTTCCTCTGTCTCAAAATGATTTTTACTAAATTGCTTACACAAGTTCATGTAAGTTTTAGTTAAGTACTGCTCGTCATGAAATGCATCCAGCATTAAAAAATCATCGAGCCAGTATCTGGCTTCCCCACTTTTGATATCAACACTTAAAATTTTAAAACCCTCATTCGAATAGGTATTTAAAACAAGACAACCCTTGTCGATGGCATCCATCTGTGTGCCCTCATCAAAATGTAAAACCCAATTTCCGGCATCAGAAAGTTTAATTTTTAAAAATTTATTCTGTGTCTCAACCTTGAAAATGCCAATTCCATCCACAAGCTCATCCTCGATTAATATTTCTGAGAAATAACAGATATACAATTCTCCAGATGCAATACGGCTGTGTTCTGATTTGTCATATAAATATTGCAATACCTCTACAGACTTTTCATAGAATAACTCATCATCTGAACCCTGTTCAAAAAGCGATAAACAAACTTGGTACAAAGAATTTTGATTCAAATCTGTTGGATGGGAGAATCTGTAAAATTCTTCTTTTTTAAAGTGGTGAAGAAAAAAAGACTTTAACTCATCAGCAAGATACTCTGAATCCAAAGGCAAGAGGGCTTTTGAGGCCATTATACCTTCATTTCTTGATTTATTGCCTACGCGATGAATGGCAAGTTTTGACAAATGAGCGTCTCCCCAAAGTACTTTATCCAACATGTTTTTTTTGTAAAACTAATGAACCTTCATGATAAAAAAAAGCCCCGCTCCAAAGAAGCGAGGCCCACACTATAAGAACACCCAATTAAAACCAATAAAAATGCTTGTGATAAGCAAAACAAACTTAATGATAATTTATTGTAAATTAAAATCTATTGACTAAAAATTAAATAAAATAAAAATTAAGCATAAAATTCAAATATTATCAATTTTAATTCATTGTTGATTCTATGTTTTTGTATTTTATTTAATCATTTGTGATATGTAGTAAGTAAATTAACATTTGGCCGTTTTGTAAGAACTGAATAAAATTTTGCTTAAGTTTGTTAATATGAAACTAAAATTTAATTTCCATGAAAATAGCCCAATATCTAGCCATTCTCGTTCTTTTCGTTTTTTCCGGATCAAAATCATTGTTTTCCCAAAATGCCTGGACTTACGATCGTAAACCTCAACCCGTATTTGTTGAAAATCAAGGGCAATTTAAAATAAAAGATCAAAGCCAATTACCTAAAATGGAGATTGCCTATGCCTATGATGGTGCTCAAACTGATTTTTTTATTACGAAAAAAGGAATTTATATAGAACTCAGGCATCAAGAGAAAAGAAAAAAGTCTGAAGAGGAAAAAAAAGCAAGGGCGGCAAAAAAAGCAGCAGGATTTTCATCTGCGGATGAATTTAGAGCCTTTGAAGAGCAAGGTCACCGGATGAAAATAGAAGAAGACAATGTTTTTGTTGAGTGGGTGGGAGCAAATGAAAATGTAGAAATTCAACCTTTGGACTTGGAAGATTTTTATTACTCTTATACATTTATTGATGAGCTCAACAGATATAATAATAAGAATCAACTGCGTGCCTGGAAGAAAATATTATATAAAAATTTATATCCCAAAATTGATCTCTTACTAGAGATTCATCCCGTTTCTGGTTACAAATATAGTTTTATCCTGCACCCGGGCTCGAATCCCCAACAGATTCAGATGAAATATTCCAAACCCGTGTACCTGAATGCCAATGGTGCTATTTGTATGCAAACCAAATGGGGGGAAATAGTTGATCATAAACCCTTTACTTTCAAAGCAAACCAAATGAAAAAAGAAGTCCCTTCTCAGTTTGTCTTGCATAATGGAATAATTACTTTTGACTTAGGTCTTCAAAAAATTACAGAAAAAACTATTATTGATCCTTGGACGCAAATGCCTAATTTCCCAAGTTCAAATTGGGATTGCGTATGGGAATGTGAAAGAGACGGATCTGGCAATGTATACTTAATTGGTGGTACCTCTCCATTACAATTGATAAAGTATAATGCAGCCGGTGCCTTGCAATGGACTTATAACACAACCTATGATACGACAGAATGGTTGGGGACCTTCGCTACTGATTTAGCAGGAAATTCATACGTTTCCAACGGTTCTCCCGCCAGGATCATGAAAATAAATACCGCAGGTGCCATGGTTTGGAATAATAATAATCCAGGTGGTTTGTTATCCCTGACAGAATTTTGGAATATTACTTTTAATTGTGATCAAACCAAGTTGGTGGTAGCAGGTACAGACGGTACATTATCACCAGAACCTTGGATTTTCAATATCAATTTAAATAATGGAAATATAATTAATTCTGTACAGGTTCACAATGGAAACTCCTTTCAGATTCCTCCAAACGACCAGGAGGTTCGTTCAATCACACCGGCAAATAATGGAAAATATTATTTTTTAACACATGATTCTATTGGTTGGATCCATCAAAGTTTAACTTCCTGTACGCAAAACGGATCTAATATTTTTCATGTGAATAGTGGCTTAGATTTAGGTTATAAATGTGAAAACTGGAGATATAATAATGCAGGTATCATGGCTTTAGCACATTATAATGGGTTCATTTATGTACATAGAGGAAATCAATTACAGAAAAGAAATTTTGCTACAGCAGCCATTGTATCTACAGTGAATATTCCAGGAGGCTCTTGGAATACAGGTTTCGGAGGAAATTCTGTTGGGTGCAGCGGTATTGATATAGATGACTGTGGTAATATATATGTTGGTTCTGTAAATGCAGTTGTTAAATTTGATCAGAATTTGAATCAGCTAGCAAGTTATCCAACTACTTACAATGTTTATGACGTAGAAGTAAATAATGGAGGAGAAATCATTGCATGTGGATCTACTGGAACTTCCGGATCGGGGGCAAGAACTGGATATATTCAAAGTATCTCTGCCAGTGCCTGCGCCCCTCAGGCTGTTGTATGTTGTGATGCTACCATTTGTCCGATTAATAGTTTGTGTGTGACAGATGCAGCTCTTACCATTCAATCCACATCTCCAGGAGGTACTTTTTCGGCAAGTTGTGGTACCTGTATTAATGCAAGTACAGGCTTGTTTAATCCTACCACAGCGGGAGTTGGAACACATACAATTACCTATACCTTGGCTTGTGGGTCTGAATCTTTCACAGTTGCTGTAAACAGTTGTGCTCCTATCAGTGTTTGCCAGCAATCTGCAAATTCATTAGCTGTGAGTGGAGGTACTGGGCCTTACACTTGGTATGCATGGAATCCCGGCGGGTCCACCCCGATAACAACACAGGCGCAGTGCACAGCTTGTGGTTATTCTTGGTTTTTTGGACAATGCCTGAATGGGGTGATTCCGGTCGCATCTTGTGCCACTCCGGCGGGTTATCAACAGATTGGCACAGGAACTACTATCACAACTCCATCCAATTTTCCTATACAGGTAGTTAGTGCATCAGGTTCAACCATAACCTATAACAGTCTAACGAGTATCAGTCCCTGTAGTTCCTGTCCAAGCATCAGTTTAACCAATTCTAATCAGGTAAATCCTGCCTGTTTTGGACAATCTACAGGTAGTTTTACACTAAATCCAACGGCAGGAACTGGCCCTTTCAATTATGTTGTTAATTTTGCTGGGAATCCTTTTGTTAACAGGAACGGCGTCACAGGTCCACAAACTTTTACGAATTTGGCTGCTGGCACTTATACTGTTTCAGTAACAGATGCTAATAATTGTCCAGGAACTACCACAATAACAATCCTTCAACCTCAGGCGATACAAACGAATGGAATTTCTCAGAATCCCTTATGTAATGGAAGTACTACAGGACAGATCAATCTAACTGTTAATGGAGGCACAGCTCCCTATAGTTTTTTGTGGTCCAATGGTGCAACCACTGAAGATCTAACTGGCATATCAGCTTCAAATTTTGTAGTAACCATAACCGATGCTCAAGGTTGTAGCAGTACCTATTCAAGTACATTAACACAACCAAACCCTATCTCATCAAATGTAAATATTGTTAATATCAATTGTAATACAGCAGGAACTATCCAGCCCAATATTACTGGAGGTAACTTACCTTATTCTTATTTGTGGTCAAACGGTGCTACTACTTCAAATTTAACTTCAAATTTGCCAGGAAATTACAACCTTACAGTCACGGATCAAACGAATTGTTCTGTAAGTTTAGGCGGATTTACACTAACACAAACCGGGGCGGTACTTGTTAATTTGGATAGTGTAAGAAATGCAAGTTGTGGTGCAAATGATGGTGCTGTATTTGTAAGTGCAGCTGGTGCTGCAACCTATGTTTATTTATGGTCAAATGGTTCTACAAATATTTCTCTACAAAATATTTCATCAGGTATTTATCAACTGACGGTTACCGGAAATAATGGCTGTAGCAGTACTCTTTCAAATATAGCTGTAAATACAAGCAATGGGCCATTGATTAATTTAGATTCCATAAGAAATGTGACCTGCTTTGGGGGATCTGATGGTGGAATATTTATTAGCGTAAGCAATGGCAGCCCTACCTATAATTATATTTGGAGTAATGGCGCTACAAGCAGTCAATTATCTGGCATTCAGAGTGGGCTGTATCAACTAACTGTAACGGATGCGGCTGGCTGTAGTATCAGTTCCGTATCCTATACTCTTCTGGATGGAATCAATAATTCTGCCCAAATAAATAATGTAGCCGCCCTTTGTCTAAATACAAATGCGATACAACTTACGGTGAGCGGAGCAGCCGGAGGCTTATGGTCTGGCTCCAATATAACCAGTAGTGGTTTATTCACACCTTCTTCCACTGGAATAAATGCGGTTTATTACAGTTTTTCTGCACCCTGTGTTTTTTCTGATACCTTACTTATTAGTGTAAACGCATTGGATAGCGCCGCCATTATTTCTCCCTCCTTTTGCGCCGCCTCGACAGCGACCAATTTAACTGTTATTGGAACTACAGGTGGTTCTTGGTCAGGTAATGGTATCACAAATTCAGTTACAGGAACCTTTGATCCGCAAGGAGTTGGAGTAGGTACTTTTATGGTTGTTTATGCAACAAATGGACTTTGCCCTGTTAGCGATACTGCATACATTGTAGTAACTCCAAATGCTACCGCAAATATTCAGGTTGATACATTTTGTGAAGATGAAAATCCTAGAACACTTGTACAAACAGGAACTACGGGAGGTACATGGAGCGGATCAGGTATCCAGGGTTCATTAACCGGTTTGTTTGATCCCAGTGCTGTAGGAGTTGGAAACTATCAGGTTATTTATAATATTACTGGGGCTTGTGCTGCTTCAGATACTGCTGTGATAAGAGTGGAGCAACAAGATACCGTTCAATTGACCAACCAGGTGTTTTGCATTAATGACCTTGCAATTCCATTGCCAGTGGTTTCCAACAATACGGGAATTTGGTCAGGTACGGGTATAACCAATTCAACAAGTGGTCTTTTCGATCCTTCTCAAGCGGGTATAGGGCAGTTTCAAATTTATTTTAGAACAGGTGGATACTGCTCCGATTTAGATTCTGCTCAAATCACAGTTCTTCCCCTTGATTTGGCAACAATAGCAGAAGATACATTTTGTTTTAATCAAACGCTTCAAAATCTGAGGGTGATAGGTACCCCAGGTGGAATTTGGTCAGGTATAGGTGTGGTAGATTCAGTACAGGGTGTATTTGACCCCAACGGTCTTGCCGCCGGAAATTATTGGGTTTACTACAGAACACCTGGAAATTGTAGTGTGGTTGACTCAGCCAGGATTGTCGTTGATCAAGATTTGAATCTATCAGCGGGTGTACTGCCAACTTTGGCAGGTGATACCAGCTTTGTTTGGGGCAGCCCCTTTGTAGTATCTAATGCAACTAATTTGCCTGGATTGCAATATAACTGGTCAGTAACAGGTAGTTCTACAGTTGTGATCTCAACGCCAAATGCTGCATCCACACAAGTTAATCCTTCAGATGATGGCTTTTATTATTTTCTTCTACAAGTTACAAGTGCCAATGGTTGTACAGATACAACCTCAGTACGGGTGAATCTGATAGCAGAGGTTACTATCCCTGAAATACCAACCGCATTTTCTCCCAATGCAGATGGACAAAATGATATTTTTCAAATTGTGAATTTAAACAAAAGGTGGATTGTTGAATTTAAAGTTTATGATCGTTGGGGACAGACAATTTATGACAATAGGGAAGAAGCTGCATGGGATGGTAAATACAAGGGAGTTTTACAACCCAGAGATGTTTATATGTACACAATAAGCTGGCAATTTCTTAACGATTTGGTACCAACTACGAAAAGAGGTCAGGTGACACTGTTAAGATAATTTTGAAGTATCTTACGTTTTTATTATATTTACGCTATTCTCAATTTGGTATTACAATGAAATATATAATCTTAATCTTAGTTTTTGCCTCTCAAATTATACAATTAAATGGGCAATGCTCCAACTGTACCAATACAATAAGCAGTAATCAAACGAATTTAACTGTGAGTAGTGGTGTTGTCTGTATTCAGGCAGGTGTCACAATTAGTGGGGCTATCTCATTGTCAAATGGCGCCACACTTTGTAATAATGGTATAATTAATGCTTCCAGTATAACTGTAAATACTTCCCAAACAGCTAATATTATCAATTATGGAACAATTAATTCTGATCAGATTACTTGGGGAACAAATGCACAGGGTCAGTTGAATAATTATGGTTCAATTACATGCAATGGGTTGAACTTAGGCTACCATAATGGCTACAATGTCAATTTTACAAATCATCCCAATGCAAACCTAACAGTAAATTGTGTGGCCTATCTCTTGGCAGGAACTTTTATTTTTAATGGAAATCAAACAATGAATTGCCCGATTTATTTTTCAGGTTCAAATTCAACAGTTAATGCTCAGTTTAATACACTATTTCAATGTACCAACAGTATTAGTTTTGGTGCAGGAAATATGAATATATCCGTCGGGTCTAATGGTACATTGAGAGCCTTCGATATCACTATTAACGATGATGCTTTGTTTACAAACAATGGACTGATAAGTACTGCCGGGAATTTTATAGTACAGATGAGTCCAGGGGAATCTATTACTTTTAACCAAAATAACAGAATGAATATCAGAGGCTCAAGCAGTAGCTCTGGTCTTAATTTGTCAAATGTCGGCGGAAGTTTGACCTTTAATAACTCCGGGGTAACCTCAGTTCAAAATAGACTTACTACCCAAGGGGCCCAAATAAATATGAATGGATATAATATTTTCTGTAATGATTTATATCTTCTTTCTGGTACCAATGTTTCAACTACTTTAAACTGTGGTGGTAGATTTTGGGTAACAGGTTTGAGTATCTTACAAACATCTACCTTTGGAGCGAATGTAGATTTATGTGATAGTGGAGGGGGGTGGGATGCAATGCAAGGTACCAATAATGGATCCGTTTGCGTATGTAGTGGTCAGGGAACACAGGGATCATATCTCAATTTTAATTCAACTAATGCTTGCCCATGCATCAATACCACTTCTAATATACAAGTAAACAATTGTGGCCCGTATACGTTAAATGGTCAGATTTATACTCAATCTGGAACCTACACGCAGATTCGTTCAAATACGGCAGGTTGTGATTCTACTATCACGCTTCAACTAACAGTCCGCCAACCAAGTTCGAGTTCAATATCTCAGACTGCTTGCAACTCAATTACAATAAATAATCAAACCTATACACAATCAGGAACTTATACCCAGATTTTGCAAAATGCTGTAGGCTGCGATTCTTCATTGACATTAATACTTACAATACGTCAATCAAGTTCAAATATAATAAATCAAATCGCCTGCCAGTCTTTTACGCTTAATAATCAAACCTATACACAATCAGGAACTTATACCCAGATTTTACAAAATGCCCAAGGTTGCGATTCAACAATAACCTTAAATCTAACTATAGGACAAACCACCTTTGGTTCTATATCCCTTACTGGTTGTGATCGAATTATTCATAATAACCAAACCTACACACAATCAGGAACTTACTTTCAGAACAGTCTAAATCATTTAGGCTGCGATTCCCTTATTACCTTGCAGATTACGATAAATCCTTTGCCAAATATATCTATATCTTCAGATACCTCGCATTGTGGGCCTGGTGTTTTTTCTATGGTTGCAACGGGGGGAACACAATATCTTTGGTCACCTACAACAGGATTGAATGCTAATAATGTTTTTAATCCAATAGCTACAGTAAGTCAAACTACCTGGTATTATGTATCAGTGACGGATCAACTGGGTTGTAGATCTGTTGATTCTATGCTCATAACCATAAATTCAATACCAAATATTTCTGTAACAGGTAATACTATCTGTTCAGGACAATGTGCTACACTTTCTGCTATCGGCGCGTCAACCTATACATGGACTGGGGTAAATCTAAGTTCAAATAACGGAGCAACTGTTACAGCTTGCCCATCGAAAACAAATATTTATACTGTTCGGGGAACTTCATCTGCAGGGTGTACTTCAGTTTTGAACTTTACAGTACAGGTAAATCCAAGACCCTTTGTAGAGTTAGGTCCAAATAAAACAGTTTGTTTAGGAACTGCTGTTGTTTTAGATGCTGGCGCCGGAGCTCAAATTTATGCCTGGAATAATGGAGCTACAAGTCAGTACTTATATCCTCAAACTACTGGAAATTATTCGGTTACTGTAACCAATTCATTTGGATGTTCAAGTTCTGATGCTGTCAGAATTACTTTCAGAAGGTGTAGGAATTCAGTAGTCTCCATAATACCTAGAATGAATCATGATGAAGATATTACCGAATTAGATGCGAAAGAAAAAGAAGGGCAGGGTGTTGAAATTTTGAAAAATTCGAAAATAGAGGATTTAATACTATTCCCAAATCCCGCAACAGATTTCTTTCAGATTCAATCGGGATTATTTGAGGATAATCAAAATGATCTGATTTTAGAACTAGCTGATTTAACAGGAAGGCAATGGAAGACGGAATGGTCAAGGGACAATAATCAAATAATAGTGCATTCTAATGAATTACCTTCCGGCACTTACTTTTTACGCATCTTATCTGGAAATAAAATCTATCAATCAAAAATAGTCCTGATAAAATAAATTGAAATAAAATATTTTATCTATTTGATTTTCTCTTGCAACCAAAAGGTCCAGTAGTGACTCTTAACAAACTGTACCTCTGATCCAAAAAATGTTTTTTGATGAAATTTGATTGTAACCTTTCGGAATACAATCCAATTCACCTCGTCAAAAGCTGCAATGCTGTCAAGGGTATACTTATATGAATGAAAGAAATTGGATATAATCAGATGATCTTTTTGTATGGCAACCCATTTAACATTTCCAAAAAGTAAATAGAGCAAAACTATACTACTTAGGTAAAATGAAGTGAAGAGGAGACGGGCAGTCCATGGATCAAATGGTTTTTTTAATGAATCCAAAGGACTTACAAAAAAAAGAACTGTTATTCCGGCACCTAATATTCCCCAAAATAATGGTAGAGCAAGTTTAAAGAAAAAAGTCCAACGGGATGAAACAACAAGTAATTTTTCCACAAATCTTAACCTCTTTTCTTCGTATTGAATTCTTTTGCCTGACCAAAATCAAATATTAAACTAAACCTGAGGGTGTTGTCCAAAGGATTTCTTTGGGCCGCCGCTGTTGGGATTAGGTAAGAAAAATTAATATTGAAAATATTATATCTTATGCCCAGACCTACTGTCATAAATTTACGATTGCCCTTGGTTTGATGCTCATTGTAATGGCCAAAACGAACAGCAAATTGTTTGTTGTACCAATACTCTAATCCAATAGAATACATTAACTCGTTGAATTCCTCCAAGGCACCACCTGGAGCATCTCCAAATGAAGTGAAGAGGGATACGGGAACAGATTTTTCCTTGTAATCAGGTATCCCATTACCGTCAGCATCATATGCAGGATTTGTTACATAATTTCCGCTGCCATCATCTTTAGACCTTGGCACAGGAGTGGGAACCATAAGTTTATTGATATCAAATGCAATTGTCAGAGAATTATGTTTGTCAAAATTATATTCGAAAGCTGTGCCAATACCAAAGTTGGCAGGTAAATAATCCCTGTTGGCAGATTTTGTATATGAAATTTTGGATCCTATATTGGTTAAGGCCAATCCAACACTGATATTCGCATTCTTTTCGGCAATTACCAGTGGCTTTCTGAAAGTAAATGAAATATCTGCAGCAAAGGCATGAGCCGGTGTTAATGTTTCTGAACCTACAGTGCCCGTTCCCAAGGTGGAGAAAATATATTTCAAACTCATGGATGTTGAAAAGAA
>CAZNNX010000098.1:0-6203 GCA_964574485.1 uncultured Saprospiraceae bacterium
AAAATATCATAACCCCCGATACTTTCAGGTCGATTTGAGCTAAAGTAAATAGTTTTTCCGTCAGCACACAAAAAAGGACTCCTTTCGTCAAATTTAGAATTGAGCAAACCCTCTAATACCTTGGGATAAGACCAAGCTCCTTTTGAATCAGGAACACTGTAATACAAATCATATCCTGAATTTGAATCTTTCTTCTTTAATGACAGAATCAACATTTTATCCTCAACCCAATAACATTCCGCAGCTTTAAAATCTTTTATGAAAATGTGATCCAAAGGAACTGCAAGTGATTGACCATGGCTGTCATCATAATTATCAATAAATAAAGTATCCTGATCTAAAAGGAGTATTTGATACCCACTATCTGCAAAGGTAATAGCGATTTTATCTTGTCCTGTCTGATTATATCTTCTGGTTTCTTTCAAGGATTTCGACCAAATATTACCGTTAAATTGAGAATAGAAAATCTCAAAATTTCCATTTCTATTAGAACTGAAATATAAATTTTCAGGTTGCCGTTGGTTGGTTAAAGCTAGAATTTCATCTCCGCTGCTATTGATTGAATCACTCATGGGAACGATAACGGCAGGCAGTTGCGAACCAGACCTCATTGCAGTTAAACATTGGCGCATCAACAATTTTGTATCTTCACGCATTATATCATTCAGACTAATAGATTTGAGATACAATTTGTATAACTCAAGGGCTTCCTGATATTTTTCATTGAAATGCAAACACCTTGCCGTGTAATAATATGCCTTGCTTTCTACTTTCTTTTCCTTTAAATAGGCACTAAAAAAAAGTAAGGCCTTTTGAAAATCATTTAGGTAAAAATGACAAATACCTTGTTTGTATTTCCAAACCATCGCGGTAGGATTTTCCTTTGCAATTCTTTTAAATAAAACCAAAGCCTTGTCATATTTACCTGTGCTTAAGAATGCATCGGCCTGCTCCAAAAGATCTTTATCTGTTTGCGCATTTGTACCATGAGTAAAACAAACAAACAAACAAAAGACAAGAAAAAATCGAATGCGATGAGTCATCTAACGTAGTTATTTAAGCAATTCCAAAGATATTAATTATTTTAATGATAGTAAAGTATAAACGAATTCACTATATTTTTTTGATACTATCGTCTAGTGAATGTATATTTACAAAAAAAATTGATTTATGGCAATAATGATAACTGATGAATGCATCAATTGCGGTGCTTGTGAACCTGAATGCCCTAACAATGCTATTTACGAGGGTGGTGTTTCTTGGAGATACGCCGATGGCACCATACTAAAAGGCTCTTTTACTTTACTTGATGGCACAATCGAGAATGCTGAAATTGAAAAATCTCCAGTATCTGATGATTACTATTATATCGTGACAGATAAATGTACTGAATGTGTTGGGTTCCATGAGGAGCCTCAATGTGCGGCAGTTTGTCCTGTAGATTGTTGCGTACCAGACCCTGCACATGTAGAGGATGAAAGCACTCTACTCAAGAAAAAAGATATTTTACATTTGTAATTTTTTTGGGCGTTTCCTTTGAAATTCATTACAAAGATGTAAATTTGCAACCCATTCACGGAGGTTTTAGCTCAGTTGGTTAGAGCATCAGATTGTGGTTCTGAGGGTCATGGGTTCGAATCCCATAAGCCTCCCAAAAAAAAAGCGAAGTTTTCACTTCGCTTTTTTTATTCCACTGAAAACCTTTCCAGTAATTTCAAAATAATCTCATCCTTATCTTGCCTTGCCTCAATCATTAGTTTCTTCACTTCTTCCTTGTTCTTATTGTAAATGAGTTGACAAATCAACATATTTCTTTTATGAATCCTCATTTCAGCTAGTTGAATATTTTCCTCTTTATTAACATCCAACCATCTAAAGAAAAGAGAGCAGGCCTCCTCAAATTGTAATTTTTTATGCAAAACAGCAATCAACCCTTCTACTATATCTGTGTTATTGGGAAAAAACAACAAACTGCGTTCCAAATAGGATTTTAGTTCTTGAAAATTTTGAACCTCATACATCAAATAAGCTTTAGACATGATTTGATTCAGTGAAATTTCACCGGATGGCTCATAGGAAAGCCATTTCAATGCTGGTAAAATATTTCTGTTAAACAAATAACCATACACCAAAATTGATTCAGATAACTGATGATTTGCCTGGATTTTCAAAAGTTCATTATGGTAAGCTAAGGCCATATTCATATTGCGGTCAAGAGAACTTATACCTACCAATGCTTGTAAAGCCAGAAAATGAGTTGACCTGTCTTTTGATTTCAAAAGTGATTTAAAAAAAACATCTAGAGTTCTTATTTGAGTAATTTCTGTCTCTTGCCATTTATGCTCCTTGTATAACCAATTAAAATATTGCGTATGAACCTTATTGTATAAATCAACCAAGTCGCAATAATGAAAGCATATCTTGGCAAAAACATCATCCGGCTTTAGTTTCAGCAATTGCAATATAACAGTACGATCGAGTACATTTACCTGTGTTGAATCAGTTTTACTCTTTCCCTTTTCTATGATAAATTTTAAAATAAAAGGATATAAGTTCTCCGTGTAATTGCCTAATTGAATTGATCTCATGATCAATTGCTCTGCCTCTTCATAAAAGCCGTTTTCAATATTTGACAAAATCGTTTGTTCCAGCAAAATTTGTGATTCAGGATTTTTTTCAAGACATAAATTTAAGACCAGTAAGATTTCCCTTGGTCTTTTGTATGCTTGTAGCACTTGCGCAAAACTGAGTGCTGTTTGAACATCCGCAGGAGAATTATCAAATTTTTCTCTTAAAATCTGATAAAGTTTATCCAAATAAAAATTCTCTTTAGCTGCATTTCGATTAAACTTATAAGCCAGATATAATGATTTGATAATTTGAATATCATCATTCTTCTTTTTTAATTTCTTTTGTAAAGACTCAATTTCTTTGTCGGAAAGACTTGGTTCTTTTTCCTTTTTCACTCCAAACATTGACTGGTCAAATTCCCATTGAATTTGATATGCATATTGCGGGAAAGCAACCAGGGAAGCTACATATAAACTGTCTGTTTTTTGATGTACCCATTGAGAAGCCAGATTGTTAGAATAAATCAACAGATAAAGACAAAGAATAAAATATATTTTGGTCATTTTACAATTTTTTTCCCCTCATTGCCGAAGAAATGGTAGCATCCATAGCCCTTTCAGCCAAAGGTTTAGAATAATCATTCAATTCTTGCATGGCAATCTCAATTTTATCTTTCTCATCTCCCTCCGTACTTAATTGTAGTTGATCAATAAATACTTGTAATTGCTTCAGCTCTTCCTGATGAAATAAATCTTTATTTTGCTCAATAAATTTTAAAGCAGATTGTACCAATAGCTTAGCTTCGGTTCTTGACTCTATCAATGCTTTAATTTTCATATCTTCTTTCGCATGACTTATTGAATCTATAAGCATTTGAGACATTTCTTCCTCTGACAAGCCATAGGGTGAATTTACCTCAACAATTTGTTCAACACCTGAACGCAATTCTTTTGCCCTAACTTTCAGAATGCCATCAGCATCAAGTATAAAATGAATTTCGATTTTCGGCAGGCCGGCCGGCATGGGAGGTATTCCCTTTAATGTAAAAGAACCCAGCTTTCTATTGTCTTTAACTAAATCCCTATCTCCTTGAAATACAGATACTTTCAGGTTTACCTGTCCGTCTATGGAAGTTGTGTATTGCCTTCCAGATTGATTGGGTATTTTGGAATTTCTTGGAATGATTACATCCATAAGACCACCTACAGTTTCAATTCCCAAAGAAAGTGGTGTTACATCCAAAAGTAGGGTTTCTTTATTTCTACCCGACAATACATCTGCTTGAATGGCAGCACCTAGAGCAACTACTTCGTCTGGATTTAACTGATCATTGGGTTTCCTTCCAAAAAAATTATGCAATGCTTGTTTCACCACCGGCATTCTGCTGGAACCCCCTACTAAAACAACATCATCAATATTATGAATTTCAAGTTCAGCATCACGTAAAGCCTTTTTACATGAATCGATGGTTTGATCCACTAATTTTTTTGATAAAGAAATCCAGGTGGATGCATCCAATTGAAATGATTTTCCCATAAAAACTTCCTCAAAGAAATCTTCGGTGGTCATAGCTTTTTTAGCTTGCTCTGCCATCAATCTCAACTTTTGTAAAGCCACTGCGTTCAAGTTTTGCATTTGGTATTGATCAATCCAATACTCCATTATTAGACGATCAAAATCATCCCCACCTAAAAATGTGTTGCCATGTGTAGCAATGACTTCAAAGACAGTACCCTCTATTCTAAGAATTGATACATCAAAGGTACCACCCCCCAAATCATATACAACAACGGTTTTAGAATCTTCATTTTTTAATCCAAATCCATATGCCAGAGCAGCTGCCGTCGGCTCATTCACAATTCTTAATACATCCAGCCCAGCCCATTTTCCGGCATCTCTCGTAGCTTGTCTTTGGGCATCATTAAAATAAGCAGGTACAGTAATTACTGCCTTCCTTACCTTTCGACCCACATGAGACTCAACTCTAGTCTTTAATTCTTTTAAAATCAATGCCGATAGCTCTACGGGACTGTAAAATTTATCTGCAACTTGAATTTTTACCAACGAATCATCAGTATCACCTGCCCAAATTTTATAGGAAAGAGAAGATGCCCAGCCCTGAACATCCTGATAGGATTTTCCCATGAACCTCTTTACTGAAAATAAAGTTGCGTCGGGATTTGTCAACATTTTACTCTTGGCCTCTTCCCCAACATATACCTTATCTTGATCAAACCAAATGATAGATGGCACTAAACTGGATTGAGCACATGCGTCCTTTACAGTTTTAGGATAATTATCACTATCTACATAGGCCACTAAACTATGTGTAGTACCCAGATCTATCCCTACAATCATTTCCTCTTCCTGTTCTTTTTCAACTGCTGCAGTTTGTAGATTTATTGATATTTTGGCCATACTCTTATTTTGACTCAAATATAAAAAATATAAAGCTGTGTTAAAGCAAAATAGAATGATTCTAAATAATAAATACTATTCTGCTATGATGAAGCTTGTTCTTCTGTTTTCCTGATGTTGCTCTTCAGTACAAGAATTACAGTCACATGTAACGGCAGGAGTGGTTTCTCCAAAACCTTTGGCTGATAATCTCCTCGCTTCAATACCTGCATTGATTAGATAATTCATTGTTGATTCAGCCCTCTTTTGTGACAATGTCATATTGCTTCTTTCAGTACCCCTGCAATCGGTATGGGAAGTCATCAGAATATTTAGTTCAGGATTTTCTTTCAATAAAAGAATCAGCTGTTGAAGTTCCACTGTGGCGTCTTCCCTAATATCCCATTTATCGAAATCAAATTTTATATCTCTCAAAACAATTTCCTTTCCTTTAATTACCCTGTTGAGATAAATATTTTTTTCAACTATTTGTTCCGGAAAGGAATCCGATAAAACGATTCCCATGGTACTAATTGTATCCTGAGCACTAAAAAAACCTTCTTTGGTTGCAAAAAATGAATAGTTTTCATTTGCTTTCACTTCAAAATTAAAATTCCCATCCAAATCACTACCAACAGACCAAACAGTATCTGTAGTCATGATACGGATGTTGACTCCCATAAGGGATTGTTGTCCCACGACCTTGGAATTAAGGTCAGATTCCTTTTCTCTTTTATTCTCAAAAGTTTTACCCTTGAAAATTAATTTATAGCTTTTTTGTCTCGGGATATTCCCAGAATCAACTGAAACAATCAATGAAGAACTATCGATCTCAGGTATTTTAGGAAGAGAACAGAAAAATTTATAAATATCATCTCCTCCTTTTCCTCCTTTTCTGTTTGAACAAAAATATCCGGAGGATATTATAGAATCTTTACTTTCAAAATAAGGGTCAAATGCAATACCAAAGTCATCAGAACCTGAATTCATGGGAGATTTTAAATTGCTCGGAATTTGCCACTGCTCATTGTTTTTATAAGTTCTAAACAAATCAAGACCACCCATTCCGGGCAAACCATCTGAGCTAAAGTATAAGGTATCACCATGAAAAGTTGGAAATACCTCATTACCCTTTGAATTGATCACATTACCCATATTTTTGGCAATACTCCACTTTTGTTCTGCAAGCAACCAAATGCTCATATACAGATCATAATTTCCATATCCCTCTTTGT
>CAZNNX010000098.1:6213-8659 GCA_964574485.1 uncultured Saprospiraceae bacterium
AAAAACAAGAATATCCCCCTTGTCATTCATGGCCGGGTGCATGTAATTCATGAAAGTTGGTCCTAACAAAATTTCTGCAGGCTCAGACCAACCCGAACCTTTTTTCTGTGAAAACATGAGCTTGCAATAATCAACTTCTGTAGGCTCATCTGATCCACATTGCGTAAAGATCATTTTTTCTCCGTCTTTGCTTATCACCATATTACCCTGGTGATATTTCAGTTGCGTAAGATTTTGATGTAATGATACAGTATCTTTTTTCAAATCATAAACAAACAGATCTGTAAACTTTTGATTGGTCCATTTATAATTTTTTTTACCAAAGCTCTCCTTTCTATCTGAGGAAAACAACAAATTCTCCTTACTGAAAACGAAGGGAGAGAAATCGTTAAAAGAATTATTAAACTTCAAATTTTCGATACTGTAAATTGATTTCTTCTGCTCTTTTAACCAAATTTTTGCTTGTTTGCATGCAATGATTTTTTCTAAAAACAAATTAGCGTTCCCCGCATCACGTCCGGCAAGTCGAAAAGCTTCCATTGCCTTGTCGTAAAGTTCAGACTGCTGATACATTTGAGCAAGTCGAAAAGGAGCTTCAGCATTATACCTTTCTTTTGTTGAAATATCATACCAGCCTGCAGCCTCACTGTATTTGTGTATTAAACGATATGATTCAGCCAATTGAAATGCTTTTTTACCTTTTTCAGCACTTTTTTTTGCTGATTGAAATTCTTTTTTGAGAAAAGGTATAGCAACAGCATATTGCTTTCTTTGAAAGGCTGTGTCACCGTCTTTTATTCTTTCGGTATAAGTACAGGCGTATAAAAACTGAATTAGTATGATAAAAACAAAATATTTATTCATTTACATCATTTTAGATCTTTTGACTAAATAAGGCATAAGAACCTGCTTAAAACCTTGATTTACATCCGCTTCTACAAAATCAATTTTAAACTGCAAACATTTCATTTTGAGTTCATCCTTGTATTGTTGAATTTGTTTTTTGTAGTAATCTTTTACCTGATTGGATTGCACCTTCACTTTTTCACCTGTTTCCAGATCGATAAATTCATAGGGTCTGTTCTCAAAATCAAAATCAAATTCTCTTTTGTGATCTACGACATGAAACAGAATAACTTCATGCTTATTGTATTTTAAATGTTGAAGAGCAGAAAACAATGATTCTTTATCAGTTGGATCATCAAACATATCACTGAAAATCACTATCAAAGAGCGTCTGTGCACAGCTTCTGCAATTTGGTGAAGTGCCTCGGATGCCAAAGTTTTCTTGTTCTTTGGCCTGTCTTTCAAAAAAGAACTTAGTTTATTAAAAATCAGTTGTTTATGTTGTGTACTGGACTTATTGTTACTGTGCCATTCCAAATGATCAGAAAAAGCACTCAATCCAAAGGCATCTCTTTGTTTTTGCATGAGCTGCATAATAGAAGCTGCAGCCAAAATGCTAAATCTCAATTTTAAATTTTGATCCTTTTCAGTCGGAAAATACATGGAAGAGGAGATATCCAGAACAACCTGACATCTTAGATTGGTTTCTTCCTCAAATTGCTTGCTGTACAATCTGTCTGTTCGGGCATAAACCTTCCAATCTATATTTTTTGTTGACTCTCCCGGATTATAAATTCTATGCTCTGCGAATTCTACGGAAAAGCCATGAAAGGGAGATTTGTGCAATCCAATGATGAAGCCTTCAACAACCTGTTTAGCTAATAATTCCAAAGATTCACTCTCCTTAATGTCGTATTGTTCAAGTAAATTCATCATTAAAAATTTAAGTAAAAGTAATAAAATAACACGAACTATTAGAAAAGGTTATGCATCCAACGACAAGTCATTCCAAAAAAAAACACCAAAAGCGTAATAAACAATACTTTTTTGTTAAAACTTACTTATTTTTGGTTCATTATGTTAGGATTTTTTTAACTAAACATTCAATTTATCTCTTTGTTATGTTACAAATTAACAAAAAACTTATTTCTTTTATCACTGCCTTCACCCTACTTTTTGTATGTCAAACCACATATCTTTTGGGACAGGCAAGGATACAGGTTCGTGTCGTGAGCGTTGCAGTCTTGAATAATGTAGACTGTGATGGATTTCTCACCGGAAACAGTGATTATGTAATTGAATATATTGGTACAGACAATACCCTGGGAAATTCCAATAACAATCCTGTGCTTTTTGGATTTCTGGGAGATTTCAACCATGCCTACAACAATGGAAACAATGGTCCCTGGACCCTCACCTCTCCCAATGGCACAATCAATCCGAACAAGGGTATTTTCTTTGATTACGAATATATTTGTCCGGGTGATATCCCAACACAAATCAATATTCAATGGCAAGGATATGAAAATGATGCCCCTACCAATTACGATTTGACTGGAGGTACATTTTCTGAAGTTAGAACCGGAGCACAGAATGGTAC
>CAZNNX010000098.1:8669-11331 GCA_964574485.1 uncultured Saprospiraceae bacterium
GCTGTACCTGCTGCCCCTGGAACCATTCAACAAACATTCAATGCTTCCGGAACGAGTGGATGTGGCACCCAAAATTATCGTTTAATTCTAGAAGTAACTCGATTACCTCTGGCTGTAAACTATCTTCCCAATGACATCTGCAGTGCACCTGTAATTCCTTTAAATACTACGCAAAGATATGGTTGGTGCCCTAATGCAACACTTGAAACGAATGAACCTCACAGAGGTGATGTGACTGCAAATGGGTCTGTATGGTTTGCTTTCGTAGCACCACCCAGTGGTGAAGTTACCGTTACCACAGATTTAGGTGGTACGGACATTGGAACTTATTTTGAAATTTACCATGCAGCTGATGGCTCTGCCTGTAATACAGGAATTCAAATTCCGACTCTTGTTTTAGTGAAAGATAAATTTGAATACCTATCGCATATTGAATTTTCAGACGGTACAGATTTCCTGGGTATTGATCCGGAGGCAGAAATTTCTTTAGATGCTTGTGATCCAGTAAATTTAATTTCCTACCAAAAACTGCACCCTGGTCAAACCTACTATGTACAATTGACCGCCGATAATAACGGTGACCGTGGCTATGTAGAGATCAGAGTAAATGACCTGGGAGGTTCATCTCCACCCAATCCTGAGGACATACCATGTACTTCACCCTCTTCTACTTTTGGTACAGGGAATATAAGTTCTGGTGCCAATTCTCCGGCTACCCGTACTTTGAATTTCGGATGTGCCTATGATGGTGGTAATGATTTTGGTGAAACGGGTACACAACACACTAGCCCTAATCCAAACGATTATCATGCCTATGATTACGATCATCCGGCCAGCAATAATGCAACTATGAATGAATCTGTATGGACAAATTTCATAGCACCCAACAGTGGTAGAATGTATTTTGAAACAGATTACAGAAGTGCTCTTTATGGAGAAAACAATGCACTTTTTGGATTTGATCCTAGATTTGCTCCGGGAACTCCTTCCGATTTTTCTTGTGCCAACCTTACCAATTTAGGCGCTGACGATGGGGGCGTGAATGGTATTTTCGGAAATTCAAACTTTTCTGCTATCATTAACAGCAGTTGCTTGGAGCCTGGTTACAGATACTATGGAATGGTGGACCCTTCAGACAATCTAACACCCCTGAGTACTCAAAGTATTGATTTATGGTTGTACGATCCAAGTATTATTGATCCACTCCAAAATCCTCCTGGTAATGATATATTGTGCTTAACTCTACAGGACACACTTTACCGCGTACCTGTTGAGTTAGTGGGACAAACACTACCCTTTCAGGCAGTAGCAGGTACAAATGTGAGGGCTTGTATTGAAACTCTAGCAGGTGAACCCTTTTCCAATGCAGCGCCTGGATCAAGAGCTAACCAAACTGTATGGCATTATTTTGTAGTTCCACCCAGTGGCGTTATTGAAATGAGAGTAAGATCTTATATCGGATTAAATCAACTCAACTATGCTATTTATCCCCTATTGAATGGAAATAGTTGCTATGGAGGATTGGGCAATGCCACATTTACAGTTGATGGAACAAGGCTAACACCTGCTGTAGCACCAATTTACTCAGGAACTGCCGGATTTAGCGGATCTACCTTCAGCATTTGCTGTCTGGCTCCGGGTACACTTTATGCCATACAATTAGACGGTGGTTCGCCGGGCGATCAGGGGCAATATATCATTGAATTTATTAATGAAGTCGAGGTTTATGCTGGTGATTCACAATTCGAAACAATGAATGGTGACACTTTTGCTTACAACACACCCGATACTGCCTTTATTTGTTACGGAGATACAATTTATGCCAGCGTAATGAACAATTTGCTCGGTCAATCGACAACCCGCATTCCTGGTTGTTTGGATACAGGCTTTGTTATGCATAATGTAATGCCGATACCAAACCCCTTAAGTGGTTCCGGATTTAGTTTCATTGACTCAGTAAGATTTGGGCCAAATATTTTTGTAAACAATACGGATGGATCCGGTAGTTTTGGAAATCCTCTTTTTAATACCCTTTATTATGTTTCTTCTTTAGCTGATGAAGACACTACCTGGGGTCAATTGATTTGTCCAAGCGCGAGTATTGAAAACGGAGCTAAGGTTGTTTTCTTAAGACCTATAGTTCTTGCGGGTTCTTATGACCAAAACCAGTGTATAATCAACTTCTCTGCTACAGGGGGCCTACCTTCATTTAATGGCTCTTTGTTTAATTATGTGATTACAAATACACAAGGTGATACTATTAGTGGCACCACAGCTGATTTAAATACTGTAAGTTTCCAAATTCCAACTCCGGATACCTACACCATAATTGTATTTGATAGTGTGAATTGCATTGAAACATTTATTGTGAATGCTAGCACCTGCTTAAATGCCTGTATCACGGATCCGATTCAAATACTTCCGAGTCCGATCGATAGTAGTGTTTACACCTGTCTGCCAGGTGGTATTTCTGCAACAACAACCTTGACCATCAGAGGCGGATACCCCGCTGCCAACAGTTCTGTTTATACAATAACTGTGAGTGGTTCGACAGGAGGTGGAAATGGAACCTTTAACCTTGCTGGTGCTCCAACAGGTGTACCTTTCTCTTTCATTGTGAATGATGGAGATAACTGGACTGTCATCGTTACTGATACCAGTG
>CAZNNX010000099.1:0-1905 GCA_964574485.1 uncultured Saprospiraceae bacterium
ATAGCGAATATGTAAGACATCGCTAGTTGGATTGGGAAAAACCTCAAGATTCCAGTCATTCAAATCTGTGAGTAGGTTTTCCACATTGACAGAGTTTTGGTTGTACTGATAATGCCCAATCGTACTTACATTTCTGGAGTAAATACTACCATCATTCATGTGCAGCTGCATCAAATCCACATCGAAAGTTATTTTGCGAATGTCAGCCAGATTATAGGCTGCGTTGGTACCATCGGTGTAGTTGAAATAAATGCTTTGCGCATGGGAAAAACTAGTGTACAATTGTGCTATTATTAAGATGAATAAAAGCTTAAATTCTGTTTTCTTCATTTTGATTTTTTTTGTATTTGTATTTAAAAGGAGTAGATAGTTATTAGGTAAATAGCAATAAATCAATACCTTAACATAAGATCTCATACCAATAAACAAAAATAATAAATTATTTTTTCTTTAGCAGTAAACAACAAAAATTAAATATCTCCAAAATCAATAGTACATACAGAACCGACTATTTCCAAAGTCTGAGTAAGGCTGTTTCCAAGGCTAAAAACAGTAGAACCAAAAGGAGGCAATATTTCCAGAGGATCCACCCTTTTTTCTCCACACTAAGGATAGAACTAAAATCTTTGGCATAGGTTCCATCCACAATGGACATATAAGGTTGCATTCTGCCCTCTATTTCTTTATTGGTAAAAAATTGCATCTCTGATTCCTTTCTATCATAATTAAAAGAAAAAACATCCAATACATCCGCATTGCCTTCAGCAAACAATCCGTAAAATCCAGCCTCAGATTTTAGTTGAGATACATTACAGAGCAGCTTGGTACCAATGGTTCTTTGTTCAGGAATGAACTCAATTTTGTCGTTGCGTAACCTTAAAACAGATTCGCCTACTTTCTCTGGTACCCTTGTTTCAATAAAAAGATCTTTTCCCATCGTATAGGCCAGTTTTTCAATTTTCCCTGTCATCATTGACATGCGATACAACATAGGAATAAAAATTTCTGAGTTCTGCACCAGATTAGAGTAAGTCAAGGCAATTGGTGCCGCACAAACAAAACTATAACCCAAATTAAATTTAGTTTTGGTCAAAAAACTACTGCCATCCCGATAACTTAAAATGTCTTCAGAACCGCTGCGATTCGATGCGTTAATCTTATATTGCCCTTGGGTACTGGGTAATTTTAAATTTTGTTTTTTTTCTGTGAAAACATCCTGAAAAATATAATCATCATAATTGATCGAATTTACTCCTTTTTCCTTTGATTCCCATGCACCCAACTGAACCGACTCAATTTGTTTTAAAAAACTATTGTAGTCGTTCATATTTTGATTTTCAGCAGGAAAAATCAAAACATTACCGCCTTCAGATATAAAGGTATTTAACTCTGCAGCCAATCCTGAGCTTAGATTTTTTATACCCTGCAATATGATCAGTTCATAGTTTTTCAATTGAGAGAAATCCATCTGTTTTACAGACATTTGATTCATTTTGAAAAATGTATTTCTCTTAAAACTTGCTCCGATATATGGATCAGGCTTTGTCTCAAAAATTTCAAGGATATCTATTTGCTCTTCCACTTTAAAATTGAAAAAGTAGGTATTATCAAAGGCTACGGGATAATCGTTGATTTGAATACTAGCCTTATGAAAACCTGTCTTGGATACAGAAATTGAAAGCGTATCATACACAAATCCTTTGGCAGGAACCTCCAACTTGCCTCCGGGTCTCTTTTCTCCGTCAATATCCAATGATATATTTACATCGGAGGCATCTAAATCGCTATGATTTTTAACTTTAACAATAAGGGAATTGGGTTGATTCATTTGATGTACCGGAGATTCAAACCAAATCGTATCTACAGATAAATTTTTGATATTTGACCCAGCAATAGGTATGAGAT
>CAZNNX010000099.1:1915-11294 GCA_964574485.1 uncultured Saprospiraceae bacterium
GTATGAGATAGAGTGAAATACTGTCTTTATTTTCAAAGCCTTGCAAGCTGTTTTTCTGAAAATCGGAAATATAAAACAACTCCTTATTCTTATTATCGCCTGTTTCAAGGGCATTTTTTTGTCTCTGTAACACTTTGTCGAAATCCTTGCTCTGGTAACCCAACTGTAGTTCTCTGATACGGGCAATGGCATCATCCTTAGAAAGTAGTCTCTGGTCTCTTCCTTCAAAATCTGAACTTAATATTTGAAATCGGTCATTGGCTCCATAAGCTGAAATTATTTCCTCTGCTCTGGCTTTTGCTATTTCTATAAACCTTACCCCCTCATTCTCCAAAGACATTGAAAATGAATTGTCGATAAATATCGAAACATCTGTTGAACCTTCTTTTTTGGGAAGATTTTTATCTGCAATAAAGGGTTGTGCAAAAGCAAATACCAAGAAAATAAGGGCAAAAATTCTGGACAAAAGAACCAACAAATCTCTGATCTTCTTTCGATTGCTTTGTTCTTCTTTGATATCTTTTAAGAAGCGAACATTTGTAAAATAAACAACCTTGAATCTCCTGAAATGAAATAGGTGAATCAAAATAGGTACTACGACAAGCAGTAAAGCCCAAAGAAAACTAGGATAGACAAAACTCATATATCAGCACTCTTTTCTTGGGCAAAGATAATATTTATTTAATTGGCAAGTTCAGATTCAAACTGCAAAATCTCTATATGGGAGAAATTGTCATAAGAATCTCCAAAGCCTGCTCATAATATTCTTCCTGATATTGAACCCAAATGAAAAAGTACAACTCGGGAAAATCAGGATCTACTAAAACAAAAACAGAGGTAGGATTCCCATTGTCTGCGACTCCGTCAATATAATAACCCCAATAGCCATTTAAATCTTCCAAAAAACCTACTTCCCCATTATAGCTGATTTTAGAATCATTTGCCCAGGCAATCAAATCATCTTCATAATGTTCTTGCTTCGTATTATCTTCGTTTTTTTCCGGAAAAATGGATAAATAAATATGCTCATCTCCAGCTGAGAATTCAGTTTTATCATTTTTAGAAACCTTGAAACTACCTGGCGCTTCAAACTTGATTTTATATAAATCCCATTTCCACTCTACAAGTTGTGCAGAAAGAACCTGAAAACCCATTAGAAAGGTGAATAATAACATAAAATTTTTCATAGAACAGCATTTAAAATGAACAGAAAAAACTTTCAGTAAGCTCTATACACAAAATAGGAATTCTCAAATGCAAAATCCTTATATTTGTACTAAATTTTAACCCAATGACAAAAAAACATAAAGGTTTAGGAATTGGAGCCTTGCTCTCCACGATGAATACAAATATTAATCCTGAAGAAAAACAGGAAATGGTACAGGAATTATCTGCATCAATTCTATATATTCCTATCATTCAGATTGAAGAAAATCCTTACAATCCGAGAAAAGAATTTGAGGCGGAAGCCTTACAAGAATTGGCAGAATCCATACAATTGCATGGCCTGATTCAACCCGTAACGGTCAGGCTGCTTTCAGAAAACAGGTATCAACTTATTTCAGGTGAAAGCAGATGGCGTGCATCCAAAATGGCCGGATTAACTGAGATTCCTGCCTATATTCGACTTACAGATGACGATGCAATGCTTGAACTTGCCTTGATAGAAAATATTCAAAGACAAGATCTCAATGCCCTTGAGATAGCAAATACCTACCAAAGACTTATGGAAGAACTCAAGCTGACGCATGAAATGCTTTCAAAAAGAGTAGGAAAAAAAAGAAGCACAGTAAGTAATTATTTAAGATTACTCAAACTCCCCGCCTCTATTCAAAATAGTATTAAAGAAGATAGAATCAGCATGGGGCATGCCAGAGCCTTGCTATCATTGGAAGACCTGACCATTATCGAGAAAATTTCCATGAGAATTTTAGATTATGGCATCTCCGTTCGACAAGTCGAACAATTGGTTAAAATGATAACCGGTTCTCTTCCAGAAATTCAAGATGCTGTATCAAAGGGTAAAATTACATTGGAGCATGCTGTACTTATTTATAATCTGAAAGATATTGTCAAACAACTCAGCACATTCAAAGAAGTTATTAAAAGAAATTTAAGCCCGGAACAAACAGAAAAATGGATACAACAACAATGGGATAACCAAAGGGAAACGATTAAAAAAACCACTGCAGTTTCAAAAAACAAAGAAAGCTGGGCACATCAAAAAATAGCCTCCGACCTAAGTTCTAAATGGTCTACCAAAGTGCAAATTCAATCTAATGCAGATGGAAAAGGTGTCATTATGATTCCTTTTGATGATACAGAAGACCTCAATAGAATACTTGATCATTTTTAACATGGTAAAATCCCTACATATTATTTTCTTTTTCTTTCTGGTATTCATTAGCTCTTCACTTGATGCCCAGAAAAATAGTGAAGATTCGATTCAACTTACAAAAGAAAAAAAACAGTCCTTGAGAAGCCCTAAAAAAGCTGTCATCTGGGCTCTTGTTCTTCCTGGAGCTGGTCAAATTTATAACAAAAAATGGTGGAAGCTACCTATTGTTTACGGAGGTTTAGGCGGACTTGGCTATTGGACTGTTTACAATCAAATCCAATACAGTGGTTATAACAAGGATTATCTGGCCTTAACCGATGCTGATCCCAACACGACGAATACCTTTGCCCCTCAATTCAACGCAGCCCAATTAAAAATACAGAGAGCCAATGCCTTGAATGATTTTGAAACCTCAATTGCTCTTTTGGCAAGTTTCTATGCCCTCACTGTAATTGATGCCTTTGTAGATGCTCATTTACAAAAATTTGATATCAGCAATGATTTGTCACTCAAAATAAAACCCGGGTTTCAACCCATTCCCATCGCTACCCAAACCATTGTTTACAGCTATATCGGTTTTCAATTTCAATTTAATCAAAATAAAGAACAGTTCAGGATTACAAATCCACTGTTTTAGAACACAATACAGAAATTAACTGTATCAATTGCTCGTTTAATTTTTCAATGGATTCTTTGACTTCCCAATTTTCCCTGTTTCTGATTTCCACATAATTTGAAATGGCTCTCAAACACAAAAAAGGAATTTGTTCTCTTAAACAGGCTTTAAAAAAAGGTGCTGTCTCCATCGTTTCAATTTGTGCTGGTGGATTTTCCAAAAGTAATTGAATGCTTTGCGCTGAACCATGCACTCGATTTACGGTCATTCCTGAAACGGAGGAAAAAAAAGGAAATTCATGAATACCTGTATGATATAATTTTCCATGAACAAAAGGAAACTGATTGGCATCCATCAGACCCGTGTCAAAAAACCGATGTAAACTACCATCAGATTCTTCAAAACCCAGATCGTATTCAAAGTCAGAATTCACTGCATAAACATCCGTTAGTATAAGATTTCTATCAATAGCCCCAGCTATACCTATCTGAATAGCAAAATCTGTATGATTCCGAGATAAATTCCGACCCAAATAATAAGAGGTTTCTGACATTCCAATTCCAGTAATATGAATTTCAATTTGATGATTACCAATAGAATAACAGTTTACCGAACCTTTATGACAATCTGATTCCAGAAAATCCAGGAAGGGCAATAATTCAAATTCAGTCGCACTGAAAACTGCTATTTTCATTTTTGTTTTTTTAAAAAATCTATAACACCAGCCATATAAAATTCCTGTTCATCCCACATAGAAAGGTGGCTGCCATGGGCACAATACAAATAGCTACCATTTTTAACTAATTTGCTCATTTCCTCCATTTCTTTAGGATTCATGGTGTCATATTTTGCGCCAATCATCAAAGTGGGAATGGTGATTTCTTTGAGTCTGTTCCAAACTGACCAATGTTTCAGAATACCACCAGGAACAAATTCACTGGGTCCCTGCATGTACTCATATACATAGGCATTGACATGTTTGAAACTTCTCAAAACAGGCTCTGGCCATTCTGCTGATGGCAATCTAAGAATATGTTTAGTATAATACTCTTCAAAGACCAGATCCTGGTATTTTTTATTATGATAATCATTATTCTTTTCATAATATTCCAGCGAATCAATCAGACTTTTTCTCATAGACTGACGCAATTTAGCGTTGTATGCTTCATACTTATCAAAATCGGCAGTCATATTGCTGATGATCAAACCTTTTAGATTTTGCTGGTATTTTAATGCGTATTCCATTGCCAGGATACCACCCCATGAATTACCCAGTATAAAAAAATTATCCTTATTTAGACCGAGTGCAATCCTTACCTGTTCGACTTCCTCTACAAATCTATCCAAAGTCCATAGACTATCATTTTTTGGTTGATCAGACCGATAGGAACCTAATTGATCATAATGGTAAAATTCAATACCTTCTTTTGGGAAAAAGCTTTCAAAACATTCCATATACTCATGCGTAAGTGCCGGTCCCCCATGTAGCAACAAAACTTTAATTTTAGGATTGTTACCGATTCTTTTGGTCCAGACCTTATACCCTTCCTTAAGTGTGATCATTTTGACTCCACCTGCCTGAAATTTTCCTTCGGTTTTGAAGTCCTGATAATCGTTTTTGAGAATGATTTTTTTCTCAATCTCTTGTTTGCAGGAAGAGAGGAGGATAAGAGAGAAGAGGATAGGAAAAGTTTTTGCGAAAAATTGATAAGAATGCATATGGTTATTTTATGTTTTAAATGTAATAAGATTTCGTGGTATTGTCTAGAAAAAAATCATCGTTCAGACCCTCTCCTACCCATTCATCAATATCAGTAACATCCATTCGAGGAGCTCGGTGAGTTTTTGGTTTTCTTTTACATTGTTCAAAATTTGAATTGAGATATTTTTCAAAGATTGATCTTGAGAACTCAACAATTCTTTTGAAGGTAAGGCAATAAGTTAATCCTTATTAAATTCTGTTTTAATTTTTGAAATTGATTCTACTTCCCATATTTGAAATTTTGCTACTGAAATTTTTAAAATAGATTATCAATATGATCGTTAAGTAATCCTTCTTGATAGGTCTCGACAATCAACCTATCAAAATAGTATTGTTAAAAAGTGTTATAATAAAAAAAGTCTCATCTGATGATGAGACCTTTAATAAATGTGGGTGATGAGGGATTCGAACCCCCGACCCTCTCGGTGTAAGCGAGATGCTCTGAACCAGCTGAGCTAATCACCCATACGCTTCATTTTAAAGCGACACAAATATAGATAAGAATTCGGACTAATCAAGCATTCTTGTAATTTTTTTTATAAAAAATTAATATCTAAATCTATGTTTAGTCAAAATGTATTTATCAATATTAAATTCAGAAAGTTTATTACCTTGAAAATCAATATTTACTAAAATCAATGATCAATCTCAACGGTTTTTAATAATTCTTCGCCAAGATACTTCTCCAAAATGTTTCTATACATTTTAGTGCTGGTGAATCCAAAACCCGACTCAAAAAACTCTGAAAACAAGGCATGTAATTCACTGTTTTTAGGAAAAATAAAAGACAGATGTTCTTCGTTAACACTAAAAACCCTTTGAATTTTAAGAAAACCTGCCATTTTCTCATCATTCATTTTGTCTATAAAATTCCAATAAGTAATGATATCAACAAAACCGATATAATTTGGATTTTTTAAAACCATTTCTGGTATCGCTTTTTGATCAACCAATTCTTCAATTACAGCATCATTTGCATATTGATTTTTCAAATCTTCAGCATATTGTCTGTGTGTACTGCTCTGTGTTACCAATACTTTTTTTGATTTCAACAAATCCTTGGCCTCTGATTTTTTATGTAATGTCGGCAAGGTTCCATTGCTGATAAGTACCGAAATATTGTTGAGATAAGGGGCAGTAAACTTAAATCTCTTCTTTCTTTCATCAGTAATTGTAACTGTGCCTGCGCCCATTACATACTCATCTCCCGACTCTACTTTTTTTAAAAACTCATCAAAATTTTTATGTCCTTGATAATTGATATTCAAAGCAATACTTTTTTCCTTTCTGCACCATTCAGCAAAATATTTGATGATGTCAATTTCCACTCCTGCTAAATCAGACTCAGATCCATTTTTAAAAGCCATTGGAAAGGATTCAATATAATGTAGTTGAATCTTTCGCTCTTGCGGAGTTTGAGCAAATAAATTGCATATAAAAAGAAATAAAATACCTGTGATTTGGATCTTCTTCATAGTTTTTAATTTTATAGGTACTAGATAAAAAAAATTAATGGTACATAGAAATAAAAATTGTTAATTCTTATAAATCACCTTCCATAGGTCTGACGATTAATTCCTCTACAACGGCATTTGGACCTAATTGATAGCATGACCATATCAAATCTGCGATATCCTCAACTGTCATAAATTTATCTTCGCTAAAGCCTGAACCCTCCCAGGAGGGTGTCCAGGTTGCCCCGGGCATAACAGCTGTAACCTTCACTCCCTTTTTCTTGTTCTCTTCCCTTAGAACTCTTGAATAACCCAACAAAGCGTGCTTGGATACTGCATACGCGCCATAGGGCATAAAGCTGGCTATAGAGCACATATTAAAAATATGTCCTTTGGATTGGGCATACATTAATGGTAAAAATTGTGCCGTAGTATAATAAACACTGGTAACATTCAATTGCATCATTCTGTGAAAAGAGTCAGATTGCTCGAGATCAGAAACCCCGGCAGGTAAAAAGACTCCCGCATTATTTATAAGTACATCTAAACTTGTATGGGTAGATTTTACCTGATCAGCCCATGATTTGATTTCGTCTTCTTTCTCCATATCCACCGCATAGGAGGTAAAATTTTGTTGGGGATATCTGATTCTTAAATCATGCTCTAAATCGGATAAAGCCTTTTGATTTCTTGCAACAAAAATCAAATCAAAACCCTCCTTTGCCCATTTTTCTACCAGGGCTCTCCCTATTCCCTGGCTGGCGCCTGTAATAATTGCTCTCATAATTAATGTAATGCAATTTGAAGTACTTCATCCATAAATTGTACATAATGAAATTGAAGACCAAGTAAATAATCTTTATTTATTTCAGAAACATCTTGCCTGTTTTCATTACTCAAAATGATATGCTTAATTCCTGCCCTTCTGGCAGCCAATAATTTTTCCTTGATACCCCCAACTCTTAAAACTCTACCACGCAGAGTAATTTCACCTGTCATGGCCAAATGAGACTTTAAGCTTTTACCTGTATATGCAGAGGCTAAAGCTGAAAGCATTGTTATACCAGCTGAAGGTCCATCCTTAGGAATTGCCCCAGCAGGAACATGAATATGAACATCAGTCTCATCAAATTTTTCAGCAGGAATTAGCAATTGAACAGCATGAGCTCTCAAATAACTCAGTGCAGCCATGGCTGATTCTTTCATTATCTCCCCCAAACTTCCGGTCAGGGTTAATTTGCCTTTTCCTTTACTTAAACTGACCTCAATAAATAATATATCTCCTCCAACCTGGGTCCATGCCAATCCAACAGCTACACCTGGTCCCTGTCTTTCCTCGTATAAGTCCATTATCACTTTTTTAGCCCCCAATATATCTTCCAACATAGATTCTTCAATCTCAGCCTTATATGAACTATCAGATGCTACTTTTCTGGCCACATACCGCATTACCTGAGCTACCTCTCTTTCTAAAGACCTGACACCAGACTCGCGTGTATAATCTCTGACCAAGGATAATAAGGCAGTTTCATTAATAACAAATTGATTTTCATCTAATCCATGTTCTTTTAATTGTTTGGGAATCAAATGTTTTCTGGCAATTTCAATCTTTTCCTCTACAGAATATCCAGAAACTTCGATAATTTCCATACGATCCAATAATGCTGGCTGAATACTGGAAAGCGAATTAGATGTAGCAATGAATAAAACTTTGGACAGATCATATTCCAATTCCAAATAATTATCATAAAAACTATGATTTTGCTCGGGATCTAATATCTCTAGTAAGGCAGAGGAAGGATCTCCTCGAAAAGAATTTCCCATTTTATCAATTTCATCAAGTATAAATACTGGATTGGAAGACTCTGATTTTTTTATTGATTGCAAAACACGTCCTGGCATTGCACCGATATAGGTTTTTCTATGCCCTCTCAATTCAGCCTCATCATGTAATCCTCCAAGCGACATGCGAATGTATTTTCTTCCCAAAGCCTTGGCTATCGATTTACCTAAAGAAGTTTTACCAACACCGGGAGGTCCCACCAAACATAATATAGGCGCCTTCATATCCTGCCTTAACTTCAAAACAGCTAAATATTCTAAAATTCTATCCTTTACCTTATCCAATCCGTAATGATCCTCATTTAGTATCTGTTCAGCAAGCTCTAAATCAAAATTATCCTCAGAACATTGCTCCCAGGGTAAGTCAGTCATTAATTCCAGATAATTCAAAGTGATTGAATATTCTGGCACCATCGGATTGGAGCGTTGCAGTCTCTTGAGCTCCTTCTCAAATTTTTCCTTAGCATGTACGGGCCATTTCATTTGAGCAGCCTTGGCAACCAATTCTTCTACGTCTTCTTTCTGAGGATTATCGCCTAATTCTTCCTGAATCATTTTTAACTGTTGGTTCAAGATGTAATCTCTTTGCTGTTTTTCCATATCAAACCTGACCTTTTCTTCGATATCCACCTTTACCTCAAGCATTTGCAATTCTTCATCCATCCATTGTAAGGTACGAACCGCTCTATCATGCATATTATTTATCTCTAATAGTGCTTGTTTCTCATCATTTGAAATGTTGAGGTGTGAAGCTATGAAATGCATCAAAAAATAAGGATTTTGCATGTTTTGAAGCACTTGAATGGCTTGATTCGGGATCTGATTGGATAAAGTTATGATTTCTTTAGCCTTCTCTTTCATTGAGTTTGAAAGAGCAAGAAGAGTTATTTTATCCTCAATTAATTGGTCTGGCAAGACCAGGGTTTCAACAGCTAAATAGGGATCTTGAGACTGAAACGCCTGAATATGAATTCTCTTTCTTCCCTGTAAAATAACGGCAATTGTTTGATCTGGCATCTGAATGGTTTTGACAATCTGAGCAACAACGCCCACATCGTAAAGATCTTCCGCCTGAGGTTCCTCGACATCAGATTTTTTCTGCGTAACCACTACTATAAATTGACCCGTTTGAGAAGCGGCTTGCAAGGCAGCTAGAGATTTTGCTCTACCCACCGTAACTGGCAGTATCAGACCTGGCATTAATACCATATTCTTAAGTGGAATCAAAGGTAAAATTCTTGCATAACCTTCCCTGTCCAATTTATCTTGTTCTTCCTCAGTCATATGCATTACTGGCATGATGTCCATATCATTCAATTCAATATTCACTTCCTCTGGATTCATTTTTTAAAATTAATTATGACATT
>CAZNNX010000100.1:0-11236 GCA_964574485.1 uncultured Saprospiraceae bacterium
GGCTACTTCATTGTGTCTGGTTCTCACGGGTATTCCCAATTTATGACATTCAACTTCAAGATCACGCATATAGGCATAAACACGTTCCGGGATAGAACCAAAATAATGATCTTCCATTTGTTGCCCCTTGGGAGCTTTTTTTCCCAATACGGTTCTACCCGTAAATTGCAAATCAGGTCTGGCATTGAAAAGAGCCTCATCAATCAGGAAGTATTCTTGTTCCCAGCCTAAGGTTGCGTACACTTTTTTAACCTGACTGTCGAATAATTGACAAACTTTGATAGCTGCTTTTTCAAGATAAGCCTGCGATTTTAAAAGGGGTAATTTGTAGTCAAGAGAATGACCTCCATAGGTTACAAAAATAGTAGGAATACAAAGTGTTTTTTCGTTTTCCACTTCCAAAACAAAAGCGGGAGAACTTGGATCCCAGGCAGTATAGCCCCTGGCTTCAAAGGTTGATCTTAGGCCACCTCCCGGAAAACTTGATCCATCGGGTTCTTGTTGTACCAAGGCGTCTCCGCTGAACTTTTCTATCGGCAAACCATCGTTTGTTAATGTAAAAAAAGAATCGTGTTTTTCTGCAGTTCTGCCTGTCAAAGGCTGAAACCAATGTGCATAGTGAGTAACACCCATAGAGATAGCCCAGTTGCGCATTGCATCAGCTATATGATCAGCCAGATCGCGATCCAGGGTTTTGCCAGAATCAATGGTATCTATGACTTGATTGTATAATTTGGGCGACATATACTCTTGCATATATTTTTTCCCAAATACAAGTGAACCGTAATAATCTGAGATACGGGTACCAGGCGTATTTACTTCCTTTTTTTCTCTGAAAGAAATGGTTTCTAGGGCATGAAAACGCAAATGTTTGCTCATTTGTAAAGAGTTAATTGCTTTGTTGAAAAGTTTAATGTATGAAAGCGCAAATTTAGCCAATATTATTCTTTATCCCAAAAAGGCAATTGATTTTCCTGATTAAATTTTTGATTCTCATAATCTACATGCAAACAAACATGATGGCTGCCATTGCTAAGTACCAAGTAGGGAACCTGTAAAGCTACATTGTAATGACTGGCTTGCAGCCAAACTTTTTCATCAATTTTTACCTGAGATGATTTACATTCTATCAATAACCAAGGTTGAAAAGTAGATGTATAGAGTACAAGATCATATCTTTTTTTTATTGTATGTACCTTGAATTCTTTCTCTACGGAAATTCTATTTCTGGGAAAAGACAAATTTTCAGTTAGAAAAACAATCCACAATTGCCTTACAAATTCCTCAGGTTGAAGTAAATACCAATTTTTTCTGATGGGATCAAACAAATAATTTCTACCATCTTCTTTCTTGGTTTTCAAGAGTTGAAGGTAGTCTGTTAAAATAATTTGATCTAAATGCACAATAAACTAAAGTTTGTATCGTAATAAAGGTAGTAAGAAAAAAAATAATCATAAAAAAAAACAATTATGAAAAGGAACCCACAAACTATTTTGACGATTCTGGCTGGACTCTGTTTTTTAACAGCTTGTAAGAACGATCCCACTCTTTTTAAGAAAAATGATCAGTCAAAGGATCCTTCAGCTAAAGTAACTTTTTACAATGCCAATCTGCAGGTAAAACCAGCATTTAAAGGTTTGGATCATGCTTTTAAAAAATTTATAGTGAATAGTGAAAAGGAAAGTACTATCTACATAGCTGAAACTGGAACAGAAATCAAAATTCCGGCTCATGCTTTTATTGATGAAAAGGGTCAGACTATCAAAGGTCAGGTAGAAATCAAATACAGAGAATTTCATGATGCTGCCGAAATCATGTTATCTGGTATTCCAATGTATAATCCAGATAATGGATCCTATATGGTTTCTGCTGGTATGTATGAAATCAGGGGGAGTCAGAAAGGTAAAACTATAGAAATTGACCCAGAAAAAAAAGTTGCCATTTCTATGGCATCTTACAGAGAGGGCGACGATTACGACTTTTTTGTATTGGGTGACAAAAATGGCCGATGGAAAACGCTAAGTGAAAATGATAAACCCAGGGTTAATTTGAAAAGAGCCAATGCAATCGATAAATTAAACAGAACGCCAATAGAGAAACCTGTTGAACCTGTTAAACTAGGATCAAGCAAAGAATTTGTATTTAATTTTAACGTAGAGAAATCAGCCTTTCCTGATCTAGCCGTTTTTAATGATGTATTGTGGCAGTTTGCAGGAAATGAGACAGATGCTGATCATCCTGAGAAAAATCAAAAAATGTTCAACTCAACCTGGAATCAGGTCAAATTAGTGGCTGGACAGGATTGCTACCAAATTAAAATGTCTAATTCAAAAGATAGCTTTATAACGAGGGTTAAACCTTTATTAAAGGGTAAGGATTTTGAAAAGGCTAAAAAGCAATTTGATTCAAAATTAGCTACCTATGAAAAAGTAAAAAAAGCAGTGGAAGATCAACGTATGGTATTTGAAAACCAAGCACAACTAAACAGATCTTTTGAAATAGGTGGTTTTGGTGTATACAATTGTGATATATGGCAAAATATGCCTATGACTGAACCTATGGTTACAGAAATAGAATTTCCAGAAGGTTTTGAGCATCTTTCAGCCATGAAACATACTTGTTATTTGATTAATAAATCTAGAAGTACAGTAGTACCTATCAGTTCGGAAAAATTTAAAGGCTTATCATTGCCTAAAGTAGATGAATTTTTTATGCTTGTTGTTTTACCTGAAAATAAGGTTGGATACATGGATTCAAAAGCCTATTCCAATATTGTAAATCAAAAGCAAAAGAAAGCAACTATAAAAATTAAAATTTCTGATACCAAAGTCGTTGGCCTGGATGATTTAAAGAAAATAATGTCCTCGTTTTCCTAAAGAATATGATAGGGCAACAAATAAGTTGCCCTTTTTTTTTCTACTAAAACCTAAAACTATGAAATATTTCATTCCCCTTCTTTTACTTTGTAGCAATACCATGTGGGCGCAGTTGATGCCCATCCGCAAACAGAATCAATGGGGTTATATTAATAACCAAGGGCAAATAGTCATTGAAACTCAATTTAATTTTGCTGATCGTTTTTATAAGAATAAAGCTTTGGTAGGAACAAAAACTGGTATAGGTATAATTGATACAGAAGGTAATTTTGTAGTACAACCTGATTATGAATATATTAAGTGGATAGATGATCATACCTACGTAGCTCAAAAGAACCACAGTTGGGCTTTCTATCATATTCAAAATGGTAAAGTTCTTGATTTGGAAAATGGCAGGGTTGAAAAATTGGGTGATTCTTGTTACAGTTATCAGGAAAATAATAAAAAAGGGGTTTTTCATTTGTTACAAGGAAAAATAATCAGTCCGTTTCATGACCATATCCTCAAAAAGAATGATCTTTTTTTTGTAAAACAAAATGATAAGATGGGAATTGTGAATAATAGGGACGAAATGATAATTGAACCTACTTATGATTCTCTTTTCATGGTAGATCATCTTATAGGTATTTATCATAAGAAATACTATGGTTTGATGAACAAGGATGGGAAATTAATTATAGGAACCAATAGAGATGAAATTAATATTATTCATGATAGTCTGATTGAACTGAGAGATGGTCAGTCTTACAAATTATTTAATCCCCAAAATGCAAAAACCATAGCTGAAAATTATATTTCTTATGACAATTTTAGAAAATATGTTCAAGTTGAGTTCAAAAAAGGTCAATTCTGTTTTATAGATCTCTCAGGAAATAAAGTTTTCGAGGAAAATACCAATGGGCAAGTGAAACAGTTGTCAAATGATATTTTCGCTGCACGTTTCATCCATAATGCTAAAATGGGTCTCATTGATTTGAATAAGGGAAAGTTCATTATGAATCCTTTATATGATGATATAGATCCCTTAACGGATAAATATTTTATCATTCACTTGAGTGGAAATAGTGGTTTGATTTCAAGTAGCGGTGATTTAATTGTTGAACCAGGAAAATGTAGATTTAAATATAATGGCTCGGAAATTTTTGTTTATAAGGATAAAGGATTAGAAATATTTGAATTAGACGCCATAGGAAGTATTACTGATAAAATCAGACATGATAATTTTAAAAGTTTACGCATAGAGAGTAATTTTTTATTTAATGATAGAAGAAATGTAAATTCAAATTTGACAGCTAACTCGAGTGACATAAATTTACAGATTAACGATACCTTGTTTTGGGCTAAGGGTATACATGGCCGTTGGGGCGTTTTTAATGTAAAAGCTGATAGTTTTATGATGCCTCCCCATTTAATTAATCTGGCCAAATACGACAGTTTGGGTGTTAGTTTGGTATCATATTCAGATAAAAAAAATCCAATTGCCTGGGGAGAAGGACCTATTTTTAAAATAGATGAATTTATAAAAGTATTTGATCACAAAACGGCTAAAATGAAAAATAAGTTGACCTTTATAATGATTTTCATGAATGACTTTTTAGTTGATAATCTGCCACTGGCTCGAGTTATTTTAAATAATGGCAAATATGGACTCATTGACAGAAATTTTAATTTGGTAAAGCAAGACTATGTTTACATTGCACCTTTTTCTGATGGCTTTGCCCAATGTACAAAAAAAGGAATCATTAGAAAAGTCGCAAAGTCTACCATTCCTTATTGTTTGTCTGATGTCAATTTCTATGACATTCAATATCTATACCTCTATCGTAGAAATTTTTCAGGAGGGTTCCCTACGAATGAAGCAATAGATATCTCCAATCCTGAATGGTCTTACATGGATACCCTTGGAAATATAGTGCTTTCAAAATTGAACTATGAGCATGTAGAACCATTTTACCATGGGAAAGCCAGAGTATATAAAAACAAAAAATGGGCAGTTATTGATAAGACGAATTCTTTTTTTATTCCTTTTGTTTATGACAAGATTGAATACATAAACAATTCAGATCACAAACTTTTTGAACTGCAAAGAAATAAAATTTCTTACGGTTGCATCAATACCCAAGCTTCATTGGTTTCCAAAATTGTGTATGATAAAATTTTAACCGTGCAAGATGGATTGTTTGCAGTCAGATTGAATGGAAAATGGGGATTTGTAGATACAATGTCAAAGCTGCAAATTCCTCTTATCTACAATGCAGTTCATTCATTTTCAGAAGGATTGGTTGCAATAAGTAAAGGGGGGAAATGGGGTTTCCTTACTAAAGAGGGTAAGTTACAAATACCTTTCCTTTACCAAAATGTTACTGATTTTAACGAAGGTATAGCTACAGTTCAGAAAGAATCTGGTAAGGTATCAGTAATCAATAGGGAGGGGAATCAGATGTTTGAAGTGGAAGCATTGCAAAATTTTACATTCAAAAATGGCTTTGCCATTGTAAAAACAAAAAATGGATTAGGAATTTTAAATTTAATGGGTCATTGGACTTCCAAGCCAAATTTAGTCTATGATAAAATAGAGCATAGTTCTAGTTCAGGTCTGTTTATTGCAAAAAATGCACAGGGCTATCAAATCATTGAACAAAGTGGAAATCAGCTAAGTAAAACCTATGATCGTATTGAAAACTTTGTGCAAGGTTATGCAAGAGTTATGAAAAGAACCAATGAAGGTCAGTTTTTTGGTTTGATCAACACAGAAGGTAAAGAATGCATAGCCGTTCAGTATCCAGGATTGAGTCAGGTATCAGAAAATAGAATTATTTACAAAGATAAAGATAACCGCTATGGTGCTATGAATTGTAATGGACATGTATTGATAGCTGCTCAATTTTTTAAGATGTCAGATTTTAAGGGTGGAAAATCCATCATATACAGCGAACCTAGCAAAAGTGGTATAATCGATAGTTTGGGACAAATTCTGGTCACCATCGGATCAAATAAAATTAAATCTCTGGATCAGGAAGTTTTTTCCTCTCAAATAGGATATGATGATTATATCATTCAACATGAAGAAGTTGGGAATATATCTGAAACTAAGTCTTATGAGAAAATGGGACAGTGGACTCAGGATATTGCCACGATGAAAAAAGATGAAAAATGGGGAATTGTAAATAAGTTTGGGGTTGAATTGCTTTCTGGTAAATTTTCAGAAATTACACCTTTTGTAAATGGTTTTGCCAGAGTTCGTTTGGACAAACTATATGGGGTGATAGATTTGGATGGAAAAAAGATTATCGAGGATGATTTTGAGGAATTGGAAAGAGTAAATTTCGATATAATCAAGGCTACCAAAGGAAACCTTACCCATTATTTCAATTTGAAAGGAGAAACTATATGGCAAAATAATTAATATTATAAGCCAAGTGAGTGAAATCCACCATCAACTGGAATTGTGGTTCCTGTAATGTAGGAAGATTGGGACATAGCCAGAAAAGAAGCCAAAGAAGCAACTTCATCTGCTTGTCCTACTCTTCCTAAAGGTGTTTTGTTAATGATGTTTTCTTTTTTTTGCGGGTCATTTAATACGGATGCAACTAAATCTGTATCAATGTACCAGGGTTGAATTGCATTAACCCGAATTTGGTCCGGCCCCCATTCAACTGCTAGAAATCTTGTCATTTGATCCAGGGCAGCTTTGGTCATAGCATAGGCCGCGGTACTGGTTCTGATAATTTTTTCTGAAGAAACAGAACTTATGTTAATAATTGAACCGCCCTGATTTTTCATAAACGGATAACTAAACCGGCAAATATCCCAGCTGGAAATGGTATTTGTTTGCCAAATCAGATCCATATCAGTAGTGTCGAATTCTAAAGTAGGTTTTCGGACATTGGTCCCAACATTATTCACTAAAATGTCAAAATTGCTCCAATAGGATTTTATTTCTTCAAAAAGGGAAATTCTTTCCGAGGCTATGGATAAATCATAGCTGCTTGCCTTTAATCTGTTGCTTTGAACAGATTGTAGCAGCGCTTCTACATTTTCTTGGGATTTTCCAATAGCCCAAACTTCAGCGCCAAGATCTAAAAAAGAATTGACTATAGCCTTGCCAATCCCTCTGCTTCCACCTGTTACCAATGCTTTTTTTCCTTCGAGTTGCCAGGTTTTTATCATCTTACGATTGTTAATTTGAGCATGTTGGTTTTCTTTCTTTCTCTCAAGGGCATGCTTCCAGTATTGATTACAATATCACCTTTTTCAACTAAGCGAGACTGTTTTAAAATTTCAACAACATCATAAATAGTTTCATCTGTGGTAGTAAATTTATCGTAATAGAAACCCCTGATTCCCCAAACCAAATTTAAAGTTTTAAGTAAATGAACATCAGATGAAAAAATGGCTATATCTGCCAATGGTCGGTAACTCGAAACCATAAAACCAGTATATCCTGATTTTGTCATGCCAATGACCATTCTTGCACCTACCTGTTGTGCCAAATTACAAGAGTGATAACAGACCGCATCAGAAAGATAAGAATCCGATAAAGGATTAGGCGCAACATCTCTGTGGTAGATAGACTCTACTTTTTCAGCTTCTGCTATAATTCTTCTCATAGCTTCCACTACTTTAACAGGATGATCACCAGAAGCGGTTTCAGCACTCAACATAACAGTGTCGGTACCATCGAGTACGGCATTGGCCACATCATTAATTTCTGCCCGGGTAGGTGAGGGGTTCTTGATCATCGAATCCATCATCTGTGTCGCCACAATAACAGGTTTTGCTTTGATCAGGCATTTTTTGATAATCATTTTTTGTAATATTGGTAATCGTTCCATTGGAGTTTCAACTCCAAGATCTCCTCTGCCTACCATGATTCCATCTGCAGCATCAATAATACTATCAATATTTTTGATTGCCTCTGGTTTTTCTATTTTGGCAATAATTCTAGCATGATGTCCCTTGGACTGAATTCTTAGCCTCAAATCCTCCAGATCATGAGCATTTCTAACGAAAGAAAGAGCAATCCAATTGACGGGTAAGGTCAGAATAAATTCCAAATCGATGATGTCTTTTTCAGTAAGAGAGGGAAGAGAAACCTGAGTATCGGGAAGATTAACCCCCTTTTTGGAGGAAAGTACCTCGCCGTACAGTACTTCAAGGACAACTCTGTCTACTTGATTCGTTTCTTTAACAAGAAGTTCTACTTTGCCATCATCAACCAATACTTTTTCACCTACTCTTACATCCTGTGCAAAATTGGGATAAGACATATAAATGCCATCCTTGTTTCCCAAACATTCTTGATTGGTAAAAATTAAAAGATCACCTTTTTTTAATTCCATTTTTCCATTTTCAATCAAACCCACTCTTAATTTTGGTCCTTGCAGGTCTGCCAATACAGCAACATTGGTTTTTAATTCTGTGTTGATCTGATCAATTTTTTGAAACACACTCAAATGATCTTCATGTGTTCCATGTGAAAAATTGAGGCGGAAAGCATCAACACCAGTCAATACAAGTGATTTCAAAACTTCGTATGAATTGGAGGCAGGGCCCACAGTGGCTAAAATTTTTGTTTTCTGAAACTGACTCATGAAAATCTTTGTTTATTGTAATAAAAATAAGATGAATTGATAAGAAAAAAGTAGGCTTCCTTATATTTTACAATTTAGTAAGATAACCAATCAATTCCTTTCTGGTAAAATGCCAAACATTTTTCTTCTTCTGATCCGGGCTTTACCTGATATTGATACGGCCAGCTACAGGTTGGGGGCATACTCATCAATATCGATTCAGTTCGACCATCGGTCTGTAATCCAAATTTTGTACCTCTGTCCCATACCAAATTGAATTCAGCATAGCGGCTTCTTCTGATTTGCTGCCATTCTAATTCTGCAGCTCCATAGGGGATATTTCTGCCATGTTCTACCTGTGGAGCATAGGCCTCGGGAAAAGCATTTCCTATAGCAATGATGAAATCCAATAAATTTTCTTTGCTTAGGTTGTATTTTTTGCCAAACTGAGATTCCGAATGCAAAGCGTCAAAGAAAATTCCTCCAATGCCTCTCATTTCTTTTCGATGAGGGATGTAAAAATAGTCATCACACTGTTTTTTAAATAGTGGATAAAAATCTTCATGATATTTATCGCAAACTTCTTTCATTTTACCGTGAAAGTTTTTGGCAAGTTGTATATCAACATAAATTGGTGTCAGATCAATTCCTCCACCAAACCACCATCTGCCATCACTCATTTCAAAATATCGAACATTCATGTGTGTGATGGGAACCATTGGACTTTTGGGGTGAATAACAATGGATACACCCGTTGCAAAAAAATGAGGTAACTCAGATAATTCTTTACTTTGCAAGCCAAGCATAGATTGAACTAACTCTGGACTCATCTCACCAAACACTTCTGAGAAATTTACTCCGCCTTTTTCAAAAACATCTCCCTTTGCTATAACTCTTGTTCTTCCACCGCCACCACCTGGTCGTTGCCAGATTTCTTCCTGAAATGATGATTTGCCATCCATGATTTCTAACTTTTCACAAATGGAATCCTGTAAAATTTCTAATCTTTCCTTGATTCGCTCCCGGTTCATGAATTTTTCTACTTTAATTATGCAAATGTACAACTAAGTTTAGGAAAATAATTAATTTTAAAAAAATCAAAATAATCGTTTTTGTATCTATAGAAATCAATAGTTTGTATTTTTTGAAACAAAAACATGCATTGAAAAACAAAAAAATGTAATTAAAATGAAAGTAAAGGATATAGCCGCTTTTAGAACCCAATGGAGAAATGCCGAAGGTTATAATATGAAAGAGTGGGATGAGCATTTTATCGGTTCTGTTCATGGTAATCAAACTTATGGTTTTTACAGAATGGTCAATGGAATCGTTGATCATATCAAAGCAGATTTAAGTCCCAAACTGCAAAATGCCCAGGATGAGCAGGCGATTTATGAGTTTTTACAAAATGCGGCAGATAGTAATGCCACCGATTGTGCAGTGATTTATGATTCTGATTTTTTTATGGTGGTAAACAATGGCAAACCATTCACTGATAAAGATCTCAAGGCACTGTTGAATTCATTTCAGGGCACAAAATCTGATAAATCCAAAGCTGAAAATTGTGAAAAAATAGGTAGATATGGTATAGGATTTAAATTAGCCTACCGATTAATGGGAAAATCTGATGGAGCTGATGAGTTATTGGAAAAACTAGCAGGACCTGTACTTTATAGCTGGAAAAATAAATCAGATTTTTCTTCTTTTGTTCAGGCTGAGGATCTTAGTTCATTTGATGATTCAAATCTGCCCTTACTGGTCAAAATAATATTGACTTGTTTTCCGGTAGGGTTTAGAGAAAAAGTAAAGGATCTGAATTACGAGGAGCAGGTATTGTTTGATACAGATGAATTGATTCAGGTACAAAATTTTATAAAGAAACACCAAAGGCTCTTAGATCAGATGAATCTGGATCAAGGTTCATTGTTTTTTCTGCCCTTTGGACCAAGGAAACATGAAAAATTAAAAAAATCCTTATTAAATATCAAGTCGGGTATAGGTTATGCAATGAATACCTTGAAAACCCTGGAAAAAATTATTTTACAGGATGTTTTGGTTGAAAAGTTTCCTATTCATCGTTTTGATTTTAAAATTCAGCCTGAAACCGAAGAGTTCATTCGAATCGATCCGGAATTTCCTTTTTGTCCTATTCATCTGATGATTGGTATCCCAGAAGACCTGAACCAGCAAGCATTGTTGAAAAAGTCAACCAGTTTATTTCAGTTTTTTCCTATGCGGAATGAAAGACATCAAATGGCTTATTTCATACATTCCAGTTCGTTTTCTAAAATTACAGATCGCACAAGATTAGATGATCAGGGTGAAGCCAATATTGAAACTTTCAAGTATCTGGCCAAAGCAATCAGGAATGAATTACATCAGCTGAAAACAAAAGATTTTGATAAATTTTGCATTCTCTATTCTGCTTTATTGCACACGGACCCATCTCATGAATATGATGCAAATTTAATAAACACTTATTTATATCAACCGATTCTGGAGTTGATCAGAGCTGAGATTCCTACACATAAAAGGAATTTTTACCTCAAAGATTTGGTGGTTGTAAAGGATACAGAATTACAGATTGACCCTATGGCTCTGGGTATTGGGAAAGAGTGGTTCTACTTTATGGATGACAACGTTCAGGCGCTTAATTCAGATGCCACAAATTCTGCTAAATTGGGATTGAAAAAATGGGGTTTGAAAGAATTGATTCTGGAAGCTAATGATATGCTTTTAGATCACTGGATTGTAAATTTATCAACAGAAGAATATCAAATTTTTGTC
>CAZNNX010000101.1:0-11161 GCA_964574485.1 uncultured Saprospiraceae bacterium
TTCCATTGAAATCAACTCAGATTCTGCTACAGCAGTTTGCCCTTTGGAAAGTAACATCTGCAATTTTTTGAATTGAGCCATCTTACTTAAAAGCGGATTATAATCATAGCTTTTTACCACTTCATTCCATAAGGAAACAGCTTCATCAACTCTATTTAAAGAAGCAAGAGCTTCAGCCTTAAACTCTAAAAAATTAACCTTAGACTCCTGGTCTATTCTAGGCAAAATGTTTTCCACTAAACTTAGCGCTTTATCGGGTTGCTCCGAAAGCAGACTATTTTCTATATAAGGAATATAAATCTGTGGCTGAACTTCATTTTTTTCCAACAATATAAAGGCTCTTTCAAAAATAGTTTGGGCTAAAGTAAATTCTTTATTATCCTTTAAAGCTACAGCATATTCATAGAGAAATCCCATGTTATCAGGCTCTACCTGTAAGATTTGCTCATAAACCAAGGGTATAAGGCTGAGATTCTGTGTTTTTTGTAAAATTTCTAATTTAGTCAATGCTCTGTTGATACTAAATTCATGATTCAGTGCATAATCAATGTATCCAAGTGCTGTTTCAAATTGTTCCAGAGCTGAGTAAGTCAAGGCAAAAGCTTCATAGCAATCTAAATCTGGTTCAGAAATAGCTGCGAAATAAGATAAGGCAGTCTCCGGATTTCGATTCACCTCAAGCTCGTATTGTCCCAGACCAAAAAGGGCAGTTTTGGAATTGGGATTCACATGATAAAGATTAGCCCAGATCTGTTTTCCCTCCTCCCATTTTTCAGACAGGTATAAATTGTTGGCATATTTTTCAAGAAATTTTTCATTTTCCTGCTGATAATAAACTGCCATGGCATAGTACCATTCAGCATCTTTATACTGCTTTTCGTTTTCCATAACAATACTCTCTGCTGTATAAAAATAACCAACAGATTCTTCTGGAAAATTTTGAACTGCTTCAGTAGCCTTGGCTTTCAAAATATCTAATTGTTGATTTGAATATGCCTGTTCTAATTCTTTTATTAATTCTTGTAGATTCATTTGACTCATTTTGGGTGATTAAGAAATTACTGATCTTAGAGTATTTACCAACTGTGGATGAATTCTCACAGACCAGGATCCAGACTTTTTAAAACTAAATTTCCTTGCGCTAAAGTCGTAGGTACTGGCAAACATGGGAGTTGTTGCCTGTAGAAAGGTTATTTTACCTAAAGTATAGCTTTCTGTTTCATAAGAACCGCCAAAACCTACACCGCCGGTAACCTTAGCACTCACGCTCAATGTAGCTGTTATATCTGCTGTTGAACTTATGGAGCCTGTCATGGTTTGCCCAGCAGCAGACAGAACTGTTCTGATATAAAAACTAGCGGCCAATTCTCCTTTCATAGTGCCTCTGGCTTCAAGACCCCAGGTACCATACCAACCTTGAGATACTTCTCCCCATCCGATAGAGGCAGAAACTCCTGTTGCTACCTTTGCAGAACCAGTGACTGATACGCTGTTAGTTCCTTTGGATCCGGTTAATGATGCATTTGAGTACGCATATAATGAGCCTTGTACGAAGAAGCCGTATCCTAACCAAACCTTTGGTGAATTCCATTCAAACATGAAGAATTCTTTTTCATAAGGCAGAACTTTCTCTGCAAAAAATCCAAGTACATCTGTAACCTTCTCCTGTACAGTTGGCTGAGTAACTTTTTGTTGGGGTGGTGGTGTTACTTTTACAGGTGCGGGCGGTGGCGGTGGTGGCGCTGGTGGCAACTTGGGTAATTTATCTGAGCCAATCAGCCATTTCCATGTTTTTCCTCCCGGATCAATTCTGCCATCTACACCCCAAGATTGAAAAATTCTTCTTTGCAAATCAACAATAGAGGTATTGGTATTCGTACCCCAAACTCCATCAACTACTAACTTCTCTCCTTTTCGCTGATTCAACAGTTTTTGAACCAGTTCCACATCCAACGGATCATTTTTACCTCTGTACCCTACCGAACCTAAAATTTCTGTTCTGGGTGCAGGCGGGGCAGGTGTGGGCGTTTCGGTTGTTTCAGTAGCTGCCGGATCTGTTGGAGCCGTTTCAGCCGTTTTCTCCTGCAATTCTTTCCTTGCTGCCTTTAATTCTGTAATTTTAGCTTCAAGGGCAGCTCTTGCTTTATCAACTTTGGCAACGATTTCTTTGGTTACCAAAGAATTTTTAGTGAGACTATCAAATAATCTATCTGCCTTATCTACTGCATCACGCAGATTTTCGAGTTGTATATTTATTTCTTCAATTGTCATAATTATGATTTTAAAAAGGTATTCCCACAGAGGAAAATAATAATTCCAATTCTTTCATGGTCTGATCCAACTGCTTCTTGTCTTCCTCATTCACTTCTGTGCCAGAGGAAGAATTCAAGCTCTCTATAAATTCCAGGATGAGTTTGTAAACCAGTGATTTTTTTATGGCTTCGGCAATTTTTTTATCAACAGCATTGATAGCCTTCATGAGATTCTCAAAACTTGTTTGAACTAAGTCAGCCAATTTCTTGAATTTTTCCAGGTCGTTTCGAACCGCTTCCGCTTTTTTGATGAGATCCTGTATTTCATCCAATAATTTTTGAATGGCAGAAGGAATTTCAAGCTCGCTTGATTCTTCTTCGCTTTCATCGCTATCCTCCAAACTATCCAAGAAGGCTTCGATAAATTGAAATACTTTACTCTCCTTCACTTTTTGTGCCAATTGCGGTTTTAAAACCTGCAAGGCCAACATCAGTGCATCAAAGGTGGTATTGATTATTTTAACCACTTTTCTAAATTTCTCAGGATCTTTCTTCGCCGCCTTGGCCTCTTTTATTTTTTCAACAATTTTTTCCAACATAGTCCGAATACTGTCTGGCAGTTCACCAGGAGTACCCCCTTTGTTTAGATACTTCTCCAGGGCAGTTTTAATCAGTTGAATGCTTTCCATCAAAGCCACTATCTTTTCTACCTGAGCTTTGTATTTTTCCTTGCTTTTCTCATCCAATTGATCAAATATTTCTTTCATATCCAAGATTTGCTCTTGTACGGAAAGTAATAATTCAAGCTGCGATTCATTTGCCAATTTTTCTTTAATGGCGGCAGGAATGGCTTGAATTTTTTCTTTGATTGCCGTGGAAGTTTCTTTGATTAACTTTTCTAAATCAGCTATCAACTGGCTGAGATTTTCCACTGATTCAGATTCATCTGCCGGGTCATCAACAGTTTCTTCGATTTCTGCATCTTCAGAAAGTGCAACCTTAAGGGTGGTTTGAATTCTCATAAAAAGATCCTCAGCCTTTAGTTGCAATAATTCGGGTTTTACCCCTCCTCTTGTAATTTCTAATTTTGCAATTCTCCCTTCCTCTAAATCATTTTCAAAGAAAATTTTTCCTCCTGCTGATTTTTTCATAGGGTGAAGCTTTTCAGATTTCACTCTTTTCATTTCGAGTTTCATCTCTGCTTCTTTTCTAAAAGGAATGGCAACTGTTGTTTTTTTGCCTTCTAATTTGTAGTCAACAAAAACAATTACTGCCCTTGTTTTTTTCCAAACACTTCTATTTTTGAAATGTTTGATGTACTCAGCACGTTTCATTTGCTTGAGACCGTTTACATTTAATTCTTCTGCCATTGGTTTATTTTTTTTGGTAAAAAGCGTCAATGACAAGATATTGATTTCATATGAGATATAAAAAAAATAGCTGTGAATATTATATAATTTTTCACCTGGCCATCCTTTTCGAAGTCAGCTGGTATAAAAAAATAAAAAGCTTACAAACTATTTCCTATTCCACATACAACAGCAACCCTTTCAGGTAGCTGCCTTCGGGATGAAACATATTCACAGGATGATCCCCCGGTTGGGATAAATGTTCCAAAACCCGAACCTTTCTTCCCGCTTCAATAGCAGCTGCTGTAATGGTATGATAAAACAAATTTTTATCCACTACCTGTGAGCAGGAAAAGGTGAATAAGATTCCCCCTGCATTTAATTTTTTCAAACCTTCGATGTTTAATCTTTTATAGGCTTGAACGGCCTGATGCCTTTTGTCCATACTTTTTGCGAAAGCAGGAGGGTCCAGTATGATCAGATCGAAAGATTCACTATCCTGAGGTAAAAATTTCAACACGTCTGAAGTAACTGACAAATGTCTTGTGGTTTCAGGAAAATTCAAGGCAACATTCCGATCCGTTAATTCCATCGCTTTGGCAGAAACATCAATGGAAACAACTTTTTCCGCACCAGCAGCCAGGGCATACACACTAAATCCACCACTGTAGCAAAAAGCATTCAAAACCTTTTTACCTTTTGCATATTGGAACATAAGATTTCGATTGGTTCTTTGATCGAGAAAGAAACCTGTCTTTTGACCTGTTTCCCAATTTACTTCAAATAAAAGATGATTTTCCATGACCTGAGCTGCCGAATTCTGATTCATTCCCAGCAACCAGGTTTCCTGCATTGTTTTTGCATAGTTGGGGGGTAAAGAACCAGCACTTTTATCATAAACCCCTTTGCAGTTTTCTCCTAATATTTTTTGAATAGCCTGAGCAATTTGCATTCTGTTTTTATGCATCCCTATGGAATGCGCCTGAAATACAACCACGCCATCATAATAATCTACTATGAGTCCGGGCAAATCATCTCCCTCCCCATGAATCCAACGAAAACAATTGGTTTGCCTGGCATGGGCAATTCCTAAATCTAATCTCAGTTTCCATGCACCCCAAACTTTTTGGTACCAGAACTGATCATCGATGTCTTGATTTGTAAAATCAAAAATTCTCACAGTAATGCTCCCCTGGTGATAATGACCCGTACCTAAGTATTGGTCCTCTCTATTGTATATTTTTACTATATCACCATCCTCAGGACTGCCGATTATTTTATGGATTGCCCCGGAAAACACCCAGGGGTGTCGTCTTAAAATCGCTTCCTCTCTTCCTTTTTTGATAATAACTTTCGAAAATTGCATTTGATTTATTTTCTGCGAATGTACAAACTAGGTGTAAGAAAGGGAAAAATTATCTATATTTAAACAGAAGAACAACTATGAAAAACTACATACTTTCCAAGTCAACCTATGTTCGGGCAAAACAGTGTACCAAATCCCTTTATTTGAATAAATACTACCCTGAATTTCGTACAGCACCTGATGAACAAAGACTCAAAATTTTTCAAAAAGGTTTTGACTTTGAAGCTGCATTTAAATCAAAATTTCCAGACGGAATAGATGTTAAGAAAAATGTGCTTGATGATATTTCTTCCATACCTGATGAAACAAAAAAACTATTGAATTCTACAGATCCCATCACCCTTTTTGAAGCTGGATTTATTTATGAAGAAGTATTGATTCTCATTGACGTATTACACCGTGATGCCAAGGGCGCCTATCACTTGTATGAGGTAAAGGCCAATTCAGAATTAAAGGATGTTTTTATTTGGGACATGTCTTTACAATATCATGTGGCCCGACATTGTTTAGACCCTATTGAAGAATTCAATATTGTTTTAAAAATCAATCCGGAAGGCTTCAACATAATGAATATGAAAGAAAATCTCCTTGCCATGGGTCCTATTGTTTCAAAAGAAATCAACTTATTTAAAGATGTATTATTGCAAGATCAAATGCCAGAAATTTGGGTGGGGCCGCAGTGCAGCAAACCATATAAATGCGATTTTTACGAGCATTGTGCTTCGCAAGCCTGGGAGTAATTTTATATTAATCATTCTATTGTGTATTTCCTTTTCCTGCATAAATCTCAAAACTAATCACAAGTTGATGTCGCAAGTTGGAACCTATGAAATCTTCGCTGTACCTCAAAAAAATGCAAAAGCTAAGGCAACAGGAAAAACTGATTTCTTCCTGCGTATTTTAACCAAGGATTATTTTATCAAATTTTGCGAAAGCAAAATGACACAAACTGAATTTGAGCAGCATTTTTTTAAACCCGATGCATCTAATTCAATGAAATTTAATTTGATGTACCGTATCAAAGAAGGACTTTGGGATCAATGTACTGATGAATTACAAGCATCGAGGACTGGAAAATACGTAAGCATTGAACAGATTTTACCCTAAAATTGCTTCAACTCATCAAAGTTTTCCAAAAAAAATAATAGTTTTCTCCCTTCTAAGCTCACAAGACATGAAAATAAGTATAATTGGTTCTGGGTTTTCAGGCATGATGACAGCCATTCAATGTATAGAACAATGCACAGGTTCCCTTGAAATTATAATTTTTGAAGAATCTGGAAATTTTTCAGGAGGTATCGCTTACAATCCTTATTCTGAAAGGCATATTCTAAATGTGATATGCTCTAAAATGAGTGCTTTTCCTGACAAACCCAATGATTTCCTGGATTGGATCATGCAAAAAGATTCTTTTAGGGACAAGGATATAACCATTGTTGCCAATGCATTTCTCCCCCGTAAATTATATGGTGAATACCTCCAGGACATTTGGAACAATTCACTTCAAAAGGCAAAAGATAAAAAACTGACCATCTCATTATATCAGGATCGGGTTACAGACCTCAGTCCAAATGAGCAGGATGTTCAAATCAATTGCGCCTCAGGCAATACATATCATGCTGATTATTGTGTACTGGCAACGGGTAACTTACTTCCAGGAGATCCAAAAATCAAAAATTCTGATTTTTACAAATGTCCTTTCTATAGTAAGAATCCGTGGCAAAAAGAATCTGTATTGGATTTAGATTCTAAATTACCCGTATTGATTATAGGAAATGGTCTGACCATGGTCGACACCATATTGGGTTTGCTGGAAGCAGGATTCAAAGGCGATATGATTTCCATCTCTCCCAACGGTTTTAATATATTACCACACAGACACAACGGACTCAGCTACCACAAGCTAAAGGAAGAATTAGCCTTACCTATTGCACTTAGAGATTTAGTACAATTGGTTCATAGACATATCAAAACAGTACGTGAATTTGGCGTGAGCGCCGAGCCTGTTATTGACTCTCTTCGTCCTTTTACCCAAACCCTGTGGCAAGGTTTCAGCTCTGAGGAAAAACAACTTTTTATGCGCAGGTTAAGACATTTATGGGGTGTAGCCCGACACAGAATTCCTGTACATACACACGATAAAATTCAGCAACTACGCATAGAGGGGAGATTGCAAATTTACTCAGGTAAAATTATTGACATGCAAGCCATTGATAATTTTGCTCAGGTCGAATTTTATGATAAAACCCGCAAAGAAATCAGAAAGGTAAATGTGCAAAGAATAATCAATTGCAGCGGTCCGGAAACACATTTAGATAAAATACCCAACCATTTTCTCTCCAGAATGAAACAAAAGGGCTGGATCAAGCAAGATGAGCTGAATCTGGGAATTGAAGTAAATACAGAGAATTTCAGAACCATTCATGCAACAAATATGGAAAACAAACGTATTTATGCCTTGGGATCGCTTCTAAAAGGAAAATTATGGGAGTCTACTGCTGTAAATGAAATTAGAGCCCAGGCCCAGTCTCTTGCTCGAATTCTCTTAAATCAATCTTAATGTCTTATCATTTTTTTGATCAACACAAAGACGTCATATTTGCCTATAATTGCCAAAATGAATTAGTATATGCTAATTCCGCCGCTACATTTTTCACATCCGAATTTCAACAGGATTTTAATTCCATAAACAGTTTCGAATCTCTATTTACTGAGTTAAATGGGTCAAGATTCTCATTTCATCAGTTGAACAGCCTCAGTTACAAATCGATTAATCTTTATGCCTCCAAGACATTCAAAGTTTATTCCTTTGAAATCATGAGGGACCTGGAATCTGGGTATACCATTATACAAATCAAATCAACCGGCCTCGATAAAGCCATTGTAGAATCAAACAAACAGTATATTGAATTACAGGAAGTCATTTTAGAGATTGCCAAGATATTTATCAAGATTGACATTAACGACGTCTCTTCAGCTATACAAACAGCGTTGGAACGAATTGGCATCATGGTTCAGGCCGACAGGGCGTATATTTTTAATTATAATTGGGAAAAACAAACAGCTTCCAATTCTTTTGAATGGTGCCAAAAAGATATAGATCCCGAAATTGAAAATTTACAAGAGGTACCTATGGAATTTTTTCCACAATGGGTTGCCCAGCACAAAAAACAAGAAAATCTTTACATTTCTGACGTCCCTTCCCTGCACGGTGAAGATCAAAGTTTAAAAGAAATCTTAGAGCCCCAAGGAATAAAAAGTTTGATTACTGTTCCTATTTATGAGCATAATGAAATCTATGGCTTTGTCGGATTTGATTCGGTAAAAGATTTTAGAACCTACACACAAAAAGAGATTGGGTTACTTGAGCTATTTGCTCAATTACTCTCTGATGTAAAGCTTAGAGAAAATCTTGATCATAAATTAACCCTAGCTAAGAACGAAGCTGAAAATGCAAACAAGGCAAAATCAGAATTTTTGGCCAATATGAGTCATGAAATCCGCACTCCAATGAATGGAATTTTAGGCTTTATTGACCTTTTATCTGAGGGAGAAAAAGATCCAACCAAAATTGAATATCTGGATATTATCAAGAGTTCTTCGGAAAATTTACTGAAGATTATTAATGATATACTGGACCTTTCCAAAATCGAAGCAGGCAAATATTTATTGAAAGAAGAACCCGTTCAGATATTTCAAATCTTAAAAAGAACAGCTGCTCTGTATGAGTTACAATCTCAAAGCAAAGGACTCAATTTTAAAACTCAAATAGACAGTTCTTTGGATCAAATTTTTCTTACAGATGAAAAATCAATCCATACCATTTTAAATAATTTACTTTCCAACTCACTCAAATTTACACATTCAGGTTTTATAGAATTGAAAGCCAGGCTTATAAACAATAATAGTTTACAAGTTCAAATAACGGATAGTGGTATTGGCATCAATGAGGAAAAACAAAAACAACTTTTTGAACCTTTTGAGCAGGGAGAACATTTTCTCACAAAAAAATATGGCGGCACAGGACTGGGGCTTTCCATCACAAAAAAAATTATTGATCAGATGGGTGCAAGAATTGAAGTGCAAACTGTAATCGGTAAGGGTACATCATTTACTGTTGATATTCCTTTAAAAGTAGCAGCCAATCAATCAAAAATTATTGAGCAAAGCCAACATAAAATTAAAAGACCTATCCGAATTATTTCTGCAGAAGATGTTGAAATCAATCAAATCCTACTACAAAAAGTTTTGCAAAACGAACCTGTGGAAATTAAAAAAGTTTATAACGGTCAGGAGTTATTGGATCAGTTAGAAAAAGAAGAATACGACTTGATCTTAATGGATATGCAAATGCCCATTCTCAATGGAATTGAGGCTACAGCTATTATTCGGTCAAAAGTGGCCTATGACCATATCCCCATAATTGCAGTCTCTGCCTTTGCCTTCGAAGAAAATATCAGAGATATTCTGGAGGCAGGTGCCAATGATTATATCACAAAACCAATGAAAAAAATGGAGCTCTTTGATAAGATCAACCAATGGATTAAATAATTTGAACGACTGAAATGAATTGCTTATATTGAGTCGCTTTTTTGCTAATAACAACTCATTATGTCTCAGGTTCAAAGTATTGTAGATCAACTCAAAAATGAAATTGGCAAGGGTTGCATCCTACTCAGTGCCGAAGGAAAAATATTGGAGGCTAATTCATTTATCTTACAATATCTCGGACTTACTGAAAAAAAAATTATCGGAAAACAAATTCAAGACATAGGAATTCAGATTTCAACTGATCTGATTGCCTCTTTTATACCCGCATTAGTTCAACAGGAAAAAGTTGTTTTTCAGGGTTCTATAATCCACAAAAAATCAGAATTTCCCTTTGAATTTAGCATGTTTTATATCGAAAATGAGACTCAATTCCTTATAGGTTTGGAAATGGAACCCCTAACGGAAGTTCAAGAATCAAATCAATTACTTCAATTTCAGGGAAGAGAAAAAATGACCCAGATTATCTTAGACCACTTGGAAGAGATTTTTTGGCTATGGTCTTACAAAACTAATAACTTCATTTATATTTCCCCTTCCTTTGAAAAAAACTGGCCTATCAGCAGAAAAGAATTGGTACAGAATCCCATGCTATTTTTAGAAGCAGTACATCCGGATGACAGAACCCATACTTTTGATATTTTACAAAAACATGATCTAAAAGAAAAAACACAGCTCGAATTCCGATTAATCAATCAGTCTGGGGGAATAGAGTGGATTCAAATGTATTGTTTTTACATATATGATACTGAAGGGAAAATTACACATAGAACTGCTATTGGTAAAAACATTACTGAATCGAAAAAAGCAGAAGAATCTATAGCCTATAATCTGAGACTTCAAGAAACAATGTATCAAATTTCAAGAGCTTACCTCAGCAATGATCTAGATCAAATGCATGAGGTGACAAGTCAGTCCCTTGAAATTCTCGGAAAATTTGTGAATGCGGATCGCGCTTATATTTTTGATTATGATTTTATTCACAATTCATATTCAAACACTTTTGAATGGACGGCAGCCAAGGTAAAACCATTCAAACAGTTTCAACAAAACATGCCTTTAAAATTTACCACAGGTGAAATAAAAAAGCATTTGGCCGGCCAAGAATTTTATATTCCCAATGTTTTGGAATTAGATGACGAAACGGATTATGACGCCTTTAAACAATCACTGGTCGATCAGGGAATCAAAAGCGTAATTACTTTTCCAATAATGGATCAGGGAAAATTACTTGGTTTTGTTGGCTTCGATTCCGTAAAAAAAACACATTCCTACGGAGAGAGAGAAATTGCATTATTAAAAATATTTTCAAGAATTTTATCTGACATAAAAAAGAGAACAGAAATAGACCAAAAACTAAAAAAAGCCTTACTTGATGCTGAAAATGCAAATAAAGCAAAGGCTGAATTTCTTGCCAATATGAGTCATGAAATCAGAACGCCCATGAATGGCATCTTAGGATTTGTTCATCTCTTATTAGATCAGGAAACGATTGAAGAAAAGAAAGAATACCTGCAAATCATCAAGCTTTCCTCAGAAAATTTAATGTCTACACTCAATGATATTCTTAACTTTTCAAAACTAGAGTCCGGAAAATATACCATTCAAAAAGAACTGTTTCCCCTCTACGATGTATGTGAGGGCAT
>CAZNNX010000102.1:0-7847 GCA_964574485.1 uncultured Saprospiraceae bacterium
GACTTTGATCAGGACTTACCCATAGTTTGTTTGTCTTCATCCTGCACAGGTTTTGTTAGAAATTATTACCCGGATGCTTTGGGAGCCTCTGCCCAAAAAATTTCAAATCAGATTTATGAGTTTACTGAATTTTTGATAGACATTCTTCATACAACTGATTTTGCTGCGCGATTTCCGCATAAGGTTGTATACCATAATTCCTGTTCTGCTTTGAGGGAATGTAAGATGGGGGATAAATGGAAACCTTTATTAGAAAAGGTTGCTGATATTGAGATTTTAGATTTTCAGGATTCCAACCAATGTTGTGGTTTTGGTGGCACCTTTTCTGTGCATTTTGAACCCATTTCTGTAGCTATGGCTGAAAAAAAAGTAAACTTTGCACTAGAGGCGGGGGCTGCTTATATAATATCAGCTGATTTGTCATGTTTGATGCATATGGATGCCTATATTCAGAATAAATCTTTACCCATACAATGTTTACATATTGCTGATGTTTTGGTGCAAAGATAGTTAGTCTATTTCCAATAGACTGTTATTCATCCAATTGAGGGTTATTTTTGTTTTAATTGCATTTTTCTCAGTAGTGATATGTGTAGAGGGTACATCTGTCTTGAATTCAAATTCGGTAGGATAGAGGAGTTCTATTTTTTTTGTACCGGGTAATACTTGAAACAGTGGATCTTTTGATTCAATATGCTCTTTCAGTTGACCAGAAATTTTTGATTGGGTAACATTGGTCCAAAGACTTGAGCCATACTTCTCTAATTCTATTTTTTCAAAAACCATCAGGGTTAATTTTGTCCCTTCATTTTGGGAATTGCTATTGTTTATTTTGCTTTCATATTGTGCAACCAAGATGGTAATACCCGGATAATAGGAGAGGACCTGATAATATTGTTTTCTTACCATGCTATGGGTAGTTGAATAGGTATTTCTTTCACTAAAAACCTTTCTGACTTCAGCATTTTCGATCATTTTTCTATCTTCTGGATAGGCTGTCATCCCATAGTCAGGATTGATAAACATTCTTCCTGTTTGCGCATCCATTGAGAAGGGACGGTTCAGGGGGTTGTTATCGAGATCGAGGCATGAAAGTACCAGGGGATAAATGTCATTGATATTTCTTAAATCCCTATGATCTTCATAATTGGGAATAGCCTCAGTTCCATTAAAATCAGCATAAAATTTTTGTCCGTTTTTTTGATACAAACTGCCTTTATACCTTTTAATTTCGTCAGAATATCTGAGTTGCAATGTTTGAAAAGGCCCCTCTTTCTCATAACAATACAGCGTTATAAACCCTGTCAGGGGATCAATTTTTCCTGAAATATTTTTCTTTTCAATTTGTTTAGAGTCGATACAGTATCCGGACAGGCTATTATTGTTTTGGATACAAACGGGCATTTGCAAATAAGTTGTACCGCAAAAACCTGAGAATAAAACAGGCTTTTGTGCAAAAATAAAATTTACCTGCCAATTCAAAATTATGCTACATATCAGTGTCAAGAAAGGGTTCGTTTTCATCAAGTAAGATTTGTACATTTTGTTTGATTCTTTCCTCCAAATAAATATTTCTATCCTTTAATAATTTTTCAAGATACACATTCGGAGCATGTCGGATGGTCAATAGTTTTAAATTATTTTGAATAGCTACCAGGTATTCATTTTGAATTTCATCGATGAATTCTTGAATTTTAATAGGGTCATTGTTTACCACGAGCGTAAAGGCCAGCGCCGTATTTTGAGTCATGTTTACCTTTATGCGATGATTTGCAATTTTTTGGAATAATTCAGCAAATTTAGATTCATTTACAAATTCAAAATTTCTTGCGTTGATTTGTATCAGGCATTGCTTATCCTTAACAACCAAAACAGGAGGGTAATGTAATTGAGGAAAGGTAGAGATTTCAGTTCCGTTATTTTGAGCTGCCAAGAATGATTTAACATAGAGCGGTATATTTTTGCTTTTGAGCGGATTTAAAGTTTTGGGATGAATAACCTGAGCTCCGTAATAAGTCATCTCAATGGCTTCTTCGTAATCTATCTTGTCTAATAAAATTCGATTTGGGAAAATGCGCGGATCGCCATTCAAGACCCCAGGTACATCCTTCCATATCGTCATTGATTCTGCACCTAAAAGATGAGAAAAAATAGCTGCGCTGTAGTCAGAACCTTCACGGCCCAGAGTTGTGCTAAAATTCTCAGAGCTAGAACCTATAAATCCTTGTGTTACCAAAATTTTATTTTTGTGTAGTAAGGCTTTCATTGCTTCGGCTTTTGCCTGAGATTCCTCCCAAAGAATGTTGGCATCTCTGTACTGGTTATCTGTGGACAAAAAATCTCTTACATCTATCCAGAGATTTCCCAGCCCTAGATGATTAAGATAATAGGATACAATGGTAGAGGACAATAATTCACCATAGGATACGATTTGATCATAGGCATAATCGTAGCTGCCATTCAAGGGCTCATCCAAAAACCATTCAAGATCAGTGATAAAATCCTGGATAATATCAATCAGTTTTTCAGGAACATCCTCAAATAATTCTTTAATAATTTCGAGATGGGATGTTTCGAGTTCAGCCAAAAGTATTTTGGATTCGTTATTTTGCTGAAAATAGGAATTTGTAATTTTCTCCAGGGCATTGGTTGTTTTACCCAGTGCTGAAATCACAATAAAAAGGGGTTTATCTCCTTGAAAATTTTTAATGATTTGAGCTACATTTTGAATTGAATATGCATTTTGAATGGAAGCTCCGCCGAATTTATGAACTTGTAATGTAGGCATGATATTTGGTAATAATTCAGACTGTAAAAATAGTTTTTAATTGAGTAATTTCTTTGTTAAATTTGTTATTAATCAAGTAAAATTAAATTGAGATACATGCGTCCATTCAAAACTATTCATATTCTATCTTTTTTTATTGTTTTTCTATTTTCTGCCCATCTAAGTGGTCAGGAAGTAATTTATGTGGAAAATCCTTCTTTTGAATCTGAACCCAGAGCTGGATGGCAACCCAGTGGCTGGAGTGATGTAGGATTCAGAGGTGAAACACCCACGGATGTACAACCTTTTGGTGGTTTTGGGGTAACACAGCCTGCACATCATGGGAATACCTATGTTGGCATGGTGGTCAGAGATAATAAAACCTGGGAGTGTTTGTCTCAAAAATTAAACAAACCCATAAGAAAAGGAATCTGTTATAAATTTTCAATTTTTTTATGCAGATCGGAGCGTTACATAAGTCCAACCAGAAACGAACCCAATCAGCTGGTAAATTTTTCCAGAGCATCTGTATTGAGGATACATGGAGGAAATAATCCTACAGAAAGGGTTGAACTTCTGGCAAGTTCACAGGTAGTTGAACATACAGATTGGCGAGAATATAAATTTGAATTTACAGCCCAACAAGCTGATTATAATTACTTTTTTCTAGAGGCCTTTTATAAAACTCCCACCATGTTTCATTACAATGGCAATTTGTTGATTGACAAAGCCTCTGATATAGTCAGTTGTTTGAAAGATCCTCCCGTTGCCATTCAAAATACAGGAAAAAACAATAATACAAACCAGAACAATTCTACCCAGTTGAATGCTTCGAAAGAAGACGAAAACAAAGGTGCATTCAGTCCTGATATTAAATCAAATGAATTAAAAGTAGGTTATACCTACCAGATAGAAAATTTATATTTTCAGGCAGATTCCACCTATTTTTCAAAAAATGGAGAATCTGTGCTGTTAAAAATAGTTCAGTTTTTAAAGAATAATCCAAGTATTTCAATTGAGATTGGGGGGCATACCAATAGTTTACCCTCAAATGATTATTGTGATAAATTATCTGAAAGCCGAGCAAGGAATGTTGCTGATTTTATTATCTCCAATGGGATTGACAGAAGAAGAATCACCTACAAGGGCTATGGAAAAAGAAAGCCTATAGAATCAAACGAGACAGATGCAGGTAAACAGAAAAATCAGAGAGTTGAAATACGTATCACGCAGATTGAATGATTTTTTATTTCTCGTCAAAGTGATTTCATGCATTATTATCGCAGGTAATTAAATGAAGCCTCTCGGTTTACACTTTTTTCTCAAACCAACCAATACTCTCTATATGAGCTGTATGTGGAAATTGGTCAACCAAAGCATATTTTTTTAACTCATATCCGTGTTCTTTCAAAACCAAGGAATCTCTAGCCTGGGTTGACGGATTACAGGATATATAAATGATGGCCTTGGCTCCTAATTCAATTGTACGTACCAAAGCTTTGGGAACGATACCTGCGCGGGGAGGATCCAATACGATGAGGTCAATTTTGTTTTTGTATTGAGGATGTTCCACTAAGAATTTTCCGACATCAGCGCAATAAAATTGAAGTTTGGTATTACTATTTTTTTCTGCGTTCATTTTGGCGTCATCAATGGCCTCTTTGACGATATCTACACCTACTACCTGTTGAATTTGATTCGATTTACTCAGTAGCTGGGCTATGGTTCCTGTGCCGCAAAATAAGTCCATAGCTATTCCATTTCCCTTTGTTTGGTTGGACATAAATGCTTCAACATAGGATATAGCTTTGCTGTATAGCTTTTCTGCAGATTTTGGGTTGGTTTGAAAAAAACTTTGCATTGAAATATCGAAATCCAAACCAAGAATTTTTTCTCTGATTTTGGCTTTACCGTAAATCAATGTTGCATTTTCGCTTGGTTGTTTGGCAGCATCTCCTTTGTCATCATTGATGGTTATCCAAATGCCTGCAATCTTTTCTCCCAGATTTTCAAGCAAAATTTGAATGAATTTCTCTCGGGGAAATTGATCAAGACCCTCAGAACTAGTTACCAGATTCAAAAGAAGTTCATTGTCAAAATAACTTTTTCTGAGAACAAGAAAACGATAAAAACCGGAAGATTCGGCAGGGTTCCAGGCAGATAATTTTGTTTGTTCAAAAAAACTACGGAGTTTGGGGAGTAAATTTTCAAAATCATGATCGAAAAGTCCGGATGATTTTTCCAGATTCTCCACTGCCCACCATTGGCCCCTTCTTTTAAATCCTAAGGCAAAACCCCATTTTTCCTCAGCCGTTTCTAAATCAGATTCAAGAGAAGAAAATGAATATTCCATTTTATTTCGGTATTCCCAAATTTGGGGAGAACTGATGTATTCGTCAAACTTTTCTTCTATTTGAGGTTCAAGCGCAATTCTCTTAAACATTTCAAGGGTAGATTTTTGCTTGGCTTCTATTTGCTTTTCAATAGGCCATTGGGCAAAGGGAGCGCCGGGAATTCTTTGATAGGGGAGACTTATTTCATCTTTGGACCTTTCTAAAACACGAACCAGTTTGGCCTCGGCATATCGCTTTTTTATTTTGATCAGACGAGCCTCAATTTTTTGACCCGGTATCGTATTTTCTATAAAAACAATAAAATCTCCTTGTTTTGATTCTAATTTGGCAATACCAATTCCTCCGTAGGCAATATCCTGAATTTCGACCTGAATGATTTGATTTTTTCTTAAGACATCCATTGTTTATATGCTTTTTGGGAATAAGTATGAAGGGAATTGGAATTCCATTGAATGGATTGACTTTCCAAAAGTTCCTTGCATTGTAATTGGCTTATCTGACTTAAAGGTTGGTAAAAGAAATCTTGTAAATTAAAAATTCCTTGCTCCGGACTACCACTGAACCCCATGACTATTTCACCGTTTGCATTAAAAAAAGCATAGTATATCAGATTTTCAGCGCCTAATAATTGCTTCTCGGTCCAGTCTAGATCAAGAGGTTCTATATTGTTTTTATAAAAAAGATACATCCAAAGATCCAATTCAGGACTGCAAAAATCTATTTGACAGAGATACATACTATTTATTTTTATTTTTTTGATTGCCTTTTTTTGAGGGATTTCTGTCTCTTCCAAAAATATCTTTTCCTTCATCTCTGCTTTTGATGGGATTCGACATAATCTGGGAAGGATTGAAAGCCTGCTCTAAGGTATTATTATAATCGTATTCAAATACCATATCGATATAATTCCATTTATTTTTTTCAAATTTTAATCCTGAAAAACTACCGTCAGGAATGTTGAGAGGTGGACCTCCCGAATATAAGGGGCTGCCCATCACCAAATGGTCAAAAACTATCATTTTGAGTTCTTCGTCGTATCTGAGTAAAACAGATGCAGCAGCAGAGTATTGCAATACATATCTGCAAACTTTAACCATTCTGTTTCTGCTATCTTTTACCTCCAGGATATTGGCACCAAATTTTGGTTTTCCGCTGTTTTCGAAACTTAAAATTTCAATGATTTTTCTTCTTTCAAAATATTGGTATGAATCTCTGCCTAAAAGGATATAATATTGATCTCCATTGTATTTAATGGGAACTATTTTGTAGTAAAGGATACCATACCAATTTTCAGCTTTGAGCCTCAGGAATTCAATTCGATCCAATTCATCAGATTTGTCAGTCAATTCATAATAATTGCCATTTTCATTTTGGATAAATCCAAAATGACGGTATTGATTTGAATCTACATATAGTTCCCAACTAATTAATTTGAATTTGTTGTCTGGTGATTTTAAAATAGATATTCCCCTGATACTATCGAAATTAAAGCGATACGAAATGGGGTTGTTGAAGATTTCAATCCATTTAGCCCTGAGAGAGTCAGATGCAATTATTCTGTTTGTTTGATTACTATCTCCGTGCAATTGTAGCGTTAGCTGATTGATAACTTTATATTCTGTATACAAAGAGTCAGAAACTTGGCTAAAACTGGAATGAATGAATCCAAAAAGACATATCAAAAATAGTCTGAATTTAAACGAAATTTTCATATGTAGATTTTTATATTATTTCAGTTGTTCTTTGATCAGTGAATTGAGTTATCTATTCTAGAAAATCTGTTATTTCATAGGATTACAGTGTAAAATTAATACTGAAAACCATGCCAAATTTAGGTTTCTCATTGTATTTATAATTCATTACAAAATCAAGTCTTCCAAATCTAAATAATTTCCAGCCTAACCTGGATAGTCCAAAGGTAAATTCAGTGTAATCCTTCATTTCAGGAGTGTATAGAAAGTGGCAGCCGATAAGTGTCTCAAATCCAAGCTTTTTGATTAAGGGAATCTTATTCAAAATTAACCCTCTCATGTTCCATTCCACATGAGCTTCAGTATACCAGGTATTGGTACTGTGTAGATAGTATGGTAGCAGTTGATAAGATCTCCATTGATAATTGGCCTTGGCAAAAACAGTTTGATTTCCCATAAAATGATTAAAATCCATAAAAAACATGGCACTTGATCGTAAAAACAGACCATATTTAGCCCGATAGCTCAGGGAACCTGCAGTACCGATATTCATATCAGTTTTTTGTATTGTCAGGCTGAGATAATCAAAATCAGTATTTGAAAAACCAGAGATGGGGATGGCTTTTTTATAATGTATCCAAATTTCAGGGTAATCTGTATCCAAATAAAATTTACGCTTTGGGTAATTCAAAACTTTCTGACCCGGTCGAATTCTGAGGTAAAAGTCAAACTGAAAATGTTTATGTGATTCAAAAGAGAGACTATCCACCATGGGTGGTTGATTATAATCCCATGGTTTATTGGAGAAATAGGATCTGGACTCTTGATTAATGTAGGTATGATCAGTAGTATTTTGAAGGGCCGACCTCCATTGATAGCTTAGATTGCCCTGCAGGTAAAAAAGATTCCAGGCCCTTTGACTGTATTGAATATCTATAAAACTTTTGTCGTATAATTTAATGTAATTTAATTCACCAAACAAACAGTAAAGCATATTGACATTGGCATTGATGGGTTCTGCACTGTTGAATTGCT
>CAZNNX010000102.1:7857-11117 GCA_964574485.1 uncultured Saprospiraceae bacterium
TTCGTTTTCAGATACCCAAAGACGACATGCTTCAAGTTCTTCATCAGCTCCCCATTCTTCGTCAAATAAAGGGAAGTTTAGAGTTTCCATAATGTGGTAATCGTGATTATTTTTGTGAGAACCCAACTCCACACCAACAGAAAAGCATTTCAACATGGGATTTGTGTGTTTCTGCATTTTTAATTTGCTCGGCAGATTTTCCTCCCGTAATTTCAATTTGATTATCATCAGTTTCTGTCCACTTGTATTTGATTCTTCCAATTCCGCGAGAAGTTTTATCTGAAAATCCGAATTGGTACTGAGCTTCGAGGCTTAAAACCTTTGTTCTTTCCTCATCAAAGGATTTGTTAAAGATAATTCCCAGAGTTCCGTAATAACCTTGAACTGTATTGAAGGAAAGAGTAGTAAGTGGAGAAGGTAATTCTATACTCCATCTTTTATGTCGATTTCTATAGGTATACCCACTAATTAGTATGGATAAATTTGGTTTGTTTGTTTTTTTATCCAAAGAGTCTTGATAAGCTTTGGTTTTCCAAATTTTCTGTAATGAATCTTTTTTTTCATACTCTGCCCTTTCTTCTTCAGTTAAAGGTATAGGTCTTACTTCATTCCAGTACAAGCTGTCTTTTTGATTGGCATCAGAAGATACTTTTACCAAATCGGCATTGAATATATTTTTGTTTAGCGTGGTTTTAATATCATAATTTCTAAAAACGCCCAAAAATCTGCCAAAGATTTTAATTTGAAAGAGATTCAAATGAAAACTGATTTCCTGAGAGAATATTTTTCTGATACTGTCATTTAAGGGAATATGCATCTGCGTAAAAACAACGGTATCTAAAAGGGAAATATGAGCTTTTTTTCCGGTTGTTCTTAATTCTGTGCTGTGTATAGCCCATTCATCGTTTACAATGTAAATAAAACCGTCGAATAGGGGGTCAGAATCATTCTTGGGAATCACCTGTATTTTGCTAATTAATTTGCCTTCCTGAGAAAAAGTGGTTATCAATTTATACCGATACGAACCCATAGCCTGATCTGCAATAGGGGAGAGGAGTCTTGCCTCATTCAATTCCAGTTCATTTTCATAGAAATTGAAATTAGTCAGGGCGATACCAGAATTGAAGCTGAACCCATTGTCGTTCCCGCTGACCTTGGATGAAATCATTTCTTCTTTAAATTGATCATCCTTGTAATATATTTTAGAAACTGATTCGGATAAATATATGATTCCATTTCCATTAGAATCTAATCCATTTCGAAGCTGTCCCAAAGATCTACCCATTATTTTATCAGGCAAACCCTCTACTTTTTGAATACCTTTTACATAGCTTTCGCAACTGTAAAATGGTAGTTGTGTCAGGAAATATTTCCTTTTTTTAATAGCCTGTCTGATGATTTCATAGGCTGGATCTTCCCCAGCTCTTACGAGTACTTCAGCTGTTTTAATTTCCAAAGGAAATAACTGGATGTCTTTGATTATATCTTGATTTGCCTGAACAATAATTTGTTCGCTTTTACTCTGATAACCAACATACTGATATTCAATTTGATAAGAACCAGGCTCAAGGTTTAATGCATAATTTCCTTCAGCATTTGTTGTGGTTCCAATACTTGTGCCGTTTATATAAACACTTGAAAAAGGAAGAGGCTGACCATTTTCATCCAAAATTTTTCCCCGTATTTGTTGTGATTTACAAACAAAAAAGCCGGTTAAAAAAAATATAAGGAGGATAAATCTACTCATTGTTATTTGTTTTGAATTCAATCAGCATGAGTAAAATAGAAAGCAATAAGGGTAAAAATCCCATGCTTAGTTCCTGAACAGGTAAAAAAATGCGCATGAATGAGTGAAAAAGAATAATTGTGATTAGCGCGAAGGATAAATATTTTTTTATGGTGGAATTGTGCAAGAATACGAAGATGACAAATAATGGGTTCAACCATACGATGTTGATATTATTTTGTGTTGCTATATGATCTGTTCCCCACCACATAAAAGAAAGAAACAGGCCTGCCAAACCAGCCAGTAATAATAGCCCAAATCTAAAATATTTATAAACTACAGGATACTGCTTTCTTTTAATCAACAATAGCAAACTCATTATTAATAGCAGGTTGAATACAATAATCGGATCTGTAGCCTTTACTTGCATTTTTTTGGAAAGTTTTTGCTCCAAAATCCATTCACCGGAGGCAAAAATTGTCTTACCCTTAAAAGTGGCAAGAGATAAATTTTTTGATAAATAATCCGGTAAAAACATTTCCATTTCAGAATTGGCAATTTTGTCTGCTTCCATTCCCAAAATCAAATCAATTCCAAATCCCAGCCATGCATCGTTGTTGATATAAGGATCTAAGAGTGATCGAAAGGATTTTGGGTCAGTACTTTCTTTTTCGAATTGTATTTTTCCCAAAGATTTTTCTAAAACTGACAATATTCTGTTGGAGCAGTTATCGTAAAAAAAGTCATAGAGGTAAGACCTGTTTTCAGTTTTATAATTCCACAAAAGATAATCTAACAATTTTGTTTTTTCAATGCTGTCCAGGTTAAGTTTTTGCTCATAAACGCCTCTTTTTTCATAAATGTAAACAGACTCAAAAGGTTTGTAATCATTTACTGATAAAGTGTATAATAATTTTCTTTGAATGAATTTCAGTACAAATCCTGGCGCGTCAAAATCAAAGGTTCCGTAGTTGAAAACGATATCAATTCCCTGTTTGGCATCTTTAAACCTTAGAGCACTATGTCCAAATCTATTGTAAATTTGATTTCCAGGAGTACAGGTAATCAGGCTAAATTCAGATTGAGCTGTTACAGGAATTGGCGATTGTCCAAATAAATTGGTGGTAAAAGTTTGAAAAACGGTAAGAAGAATTAGAAAAATGAATCTCATTTTGAATTGATTTAGCATAAAGGTAGGTATTTTGTAGGAGACGACAAATAGAACTGATTGCTCTCCAATGGGCTAGTTTTTATATTTTTTGAGTGTTTTTGACAATAAGAAAAAAAAATGTTTATTTTTGCAATCCGTTTGAATTTGTAATTCATTTTTCATTATAATATTCCTTATTTAAGTTAATTTTCCTTACGATGGCTAATAAGCAAACAGAAAATAAAGTTTCAATTGAAGATTTTGACATAGACAGTTTCCGTGAACAAGCCACTGGATTTTTTGAAAGATATAAAAACATTGTATATGGTGTTTTATTAGGCTTAATTTTACTTATTGGAGGTTTGTATGCTTATTTTTTCATGT
>CAZNNX010000103.1:0-11096 GCA_964574485.1 uncultured Saprospiraceae bacterium
CTGCTACCATGCAGGAGTTTTTAATCTCACCAGTATTGTATGTTGCTATGGGAATCCTCAACAAGCGGTTGAGTAAAGATCTTAAGTGAAATGGTAGTCCCGCCCAGAATCGAACTGGGATCTAAAGTTTAGGAAACTTCTACACAAAGGTAAAAGAAATTGAAATTGATTTTCAATCGATTATTTAAAATAATGTGTAGTAAGTGTGTAGCAGAATGAAATTTTGCAGCACGTGCTGCAGCACCTTTTAAAAATGTACTTCAAGGAATATTCCCATAAGTAAAAAAAAATTTGGCAGTAACTATGTCAATTGTTATCTTTGCCATATGAAACAGATTGGTAAAATCGAAAATTTAAAAATAAGCTATCCAAAACCTGACCTACACATTATTGGTGTATCCAAAGCTTTAGGTACTATTTTGAAATTTAGATCAATGGATCGAAAAGGTAATTTAAAACAATCGCCTCATGAATATCGTGCTGCTGTAGAAAAAATCAACCATATTATCTATAAACATGAGAAAGCACTTGATGAAATTGGTGATGCAGTATTAGAGTATAAGCAGTTAGCAGAGATGATTAATCCCACTGTATATATTGCAAGGACTACAGATGTTAAAACTGGTATAGAGTATTTTACAGCTAAGTCTTTTTGGCCCATTAAAGACTTTAAAAAGAAGGTAGTAAAAATATATCTTGGAAAAGCATCTCAGTATGATAATGACACCAAAAGTCTTAAAGCAAAAAGTGATGCGATTGAAAAAATGAGGCAGACTTTAGCACGCAGAGCACGTGCTGGGGAGATTTAATTTTTTTGTCTAAAAACTATGTCATAAAATAAAAGTAACATAGTTTAAAATCAAGAGTAAGTGAAATTAAAAAGTAAAATAACACACATGATAAAACAAGAAAAGATGACTGTAGATGCAGTGACCAGTCAATCTCAATTAGCTGCAGGCCTTGCAAAAATTTCAAAAACAAAGAAAATGAAAAAGATGACGATTAAAGAACAGCTCGAATTGAAAGAAATCAGCTTAGACGATTTTGATTTCGATGATGTAATTGAAAATGTAGACAAACTTATGACCTACTATTTTAAGGAACATAAGGAGTTTATTCAAAAAACTATAGATGAGTTATATTCTAAGTTCTGTTCAAAAATAGATTATGACTATGTCAGATTTTTAAAGTTAGCAGAGAAAAACCGAGATATAAAGGAGTGGTTTGGAGTGCACAACAAGCTCGTTGCTGGTAAAGACGAGGTAGTTAATTATGTTTTAGACTTGTTTTTCCAGATGACAATGGTTCCTTCTTATGACGTTTATAATGATGTGCTGATACATGCATACCTCGAAGATATTCAACCACATTTGAACTAATTTTTTATGAAGACAAAAAATAGAAGTCCGGGTTTGAAAAAATTCGAATTAATCAGATTGAATAAATTTTTAAAAATATCAAGATGCAAAAACAAAAAAAATCCTCAACAGCTCCGAGCGTAATTACAATTCTTGCAGAAATCGATCAAGGTGTCAAAAAATTCAGTAAGACAGAAAGAATGTCAAAAAACGAGATTGAAGATCTTCTCAGATTGGTAAAACATCAATGCGAAAATTCTGTAAGGATTATAGGCTATGATGAGAACATAATTGGTTATGATGCCAATACCAATGGAATAATATATGATGGCACTGCAATGATAGAGCAAATGGCTGATAGCTTTATTCAGAGTGATATCGATGAAGGGATAGAAATTGACGAACGCTGGGAATACTATGAACAAGCGGTCGAATATTTCGATTACAATATAAGTCGATCAATTGACTACATGCCAGTCAGTACAGAAAAACCCAAACCAATAATTCTAATGAGGTTTGATGATTAAAAGGACAATTAAAAAAGGGTGCAGCAGCGGCAAACTACGAGCACCCTATTATTTAACACTTCCAAAAAAGGAGGTACTATGGATCAAAAATACATGAAGTCAGGGGAATTAAAAAAGTTATTCCAACCTGACTTACAATCAATCTACGAGATTGAAACAGAATCGCTGAAAGCAGATGTTAAAGTCAACAAAGTGTTAACGCCTGTATTGCTGTCTTCAGATGGCAAACTACTTGATGGTTACCGTCGCGTGATGGCAGCAGTTGAAACTGGGATTAGTAAAATACCATTTCTGCAAACTGATTTAGAAGCAACGGCAGATAACAGAGTTACATTAAACCAGCACAGGCAAAAAACATGGAGGGATGATCGAAGTGATCTAATAATATCCTTTGAGACATTTGCACGCAAACAAGGTCAAAAGTTGCCATCAGATTATAACAGGTATGAGGAAATTTCAAAGAGGACTAGGTGCAGATATAAAGATGCAAAGTCTTTGAAGCAAGTTGAGGATATTTTAAAAAATGACAGAGATGGATATCCATTTGCTTACTGGTTACTTGCAATGAAATCAGATCTATCATCCATTAAAAGGATTATGGACTTTTTGGAACAAGGGCAATATTCTGATGTGGTTGAGCAGGTATTAAAAATGAAACTCAACCCAAAGTCTGCAGTTAAAATGATTGAGGAACAGATCAAAAATAGTGAACTGCAGGCCATAGCATTCAAGCTGCCGGCATCTAACAGTGAGAATATTATAATTCATAGTGGACATGAAGAAGAAGTGATGAAGATGTTGGAGACTAACAAAGCAAAAATGTTCTATTATGAGCCTGATACGTGCACAGCAACTTTTGATGACAGTTATGAGAGCAAAAGGGACAAGAATTATATGGTGTCGGTTTATGCCTTAAGGCTAGCCAATAAAGTCAAGCCATATGTTAAGAGTAGATTAGCTGATGATGGTTCATTTTTCATTTCAGTCAAAGAGTTTTATTCGAATGGTATCGCCAGACAATTACCAAGTGAAGTTGTGCGCCACGTTGAAAAAGAGACCGGCTTGATTTACAAACAGACGCTTTACTGTACTGCTGGTGATGGGTTTAACAAGGTTCAGAAGAGTAATCAGCTGAAGGATTCTGTAACACATCTACTGTGGTTCGTGAAGACTACAGATACGAGGATGATTGGTGGAACATTCCCATTACAAATCGCTGATAAGGTAGGAGATAATGCTCCACTTGTGTATAGAGAGTGTTCGAACTATATCGATAGGCAGAGAATTCCTGATGTAATCGTCAACTACAAAGAAAAGGACGTAATTGTCGACGCTGCAGCAATTATTCCCATGTTCCTTAGCACAGGTGAAAATGATTTAGTTGTAGACCTTTCAATGAAAGGAGAACTCTCAAGTGCTGCCACAATCATGAATCGTAGGTTTATTGGAGTGGTTAAAGATTCAAAGGATATGATTTCTGAATCTAAGAAACTTGTAGATGCTGTTAAATCATTCAATGAAGAGTGCGCCAATGCCATGTCTAATTCAATGATGGATGAGGTTGCTGCATAGTTTTTAGTAAGTAACCTTACGGTGTATAGGTTAACCGTATTTTTTTAATCAGAAACGTTTCAGGATTAATAATTGCGTTCAAGTAATAGACATAAGATCATTTCTAGCCTTCATTTTGATGAGATTGTAAAACCGCTATTTCAGGACTCTGTAAGGTCTGTAGATATTGGGCATCTTATTATCCCCAGAAGGGCGGCCAGTTTCAAATTGGCTGATATATTAGCCATAGAAAAAAGATTAAAAAACGGGAAAATCGATGACGTGTTAACAGTTAATCCTGACTTGATGATAACCAAAGGTCTTAAACGATATTATGCCATGAAACGAATGGGTTATACTAGGGTGAAGATTCAAGTAGAAAGAGAATCTGTAAGTGATAGTAGTCCATTTACCATTTTAAACTGAGCATGTACCAATTTTTCTATTTAAGGAAGTTAAAAGGTAAACCCAAGTGGGCGACAATTTGTCGAGCAGTTTATGATGACCGTACACCAGTAGTCAGGGAGTCAATGAAGATAAAAATTCCCATTAAGAGTTGGGATAACGACCAGCAGCGTGTTCGAAAGTCAGAGGAAATTGATTTTGAGAGAATCAATTATGTGATCAATAAGTATAAGTCAGAATTTTTGGAAAGGAATGAGCGTGCACTTAAAAGTAACAAGGAGTGCTTCCTTGAGTTTTCTATAAATCATCTGGAGCAGGAGTTCAGCAATGAAGAAACAAAAACGAAATATAGGACGGTATTTAACTCTTTGAGAGAGTATTGTGCAAAAGAGCTTGGCCTGCAGGGATTGCCTATACATGTACTTAGTAAAGTAGATTTCATTGTTGGGTATAAAAAATGGGCACAGAATACACAGTACAAAAGACAGAGGGAGGGTAAGAAAAAACGTGCGAAGACACTCTTCAATTATGTTTCAGTGATTCAGTCGTTTGTCCATAAGTACAACGCTTTACATCCTGAAAAGGAGGAGATCAAGACGGTTCACTACATGTTAGGAATCAAAAATTTTGACCAAGTAGAGCCAAAACTCCTGCAACCAAAGGAGATCAATAATTTGATAAATTTTAACCCAATTAATACCAGCAGGAGTGATAAGTCTCTTGCAGCCAAGTACCATTTCCTTTTTCAGTTCTTCACAAGTGGTCTCAGGGTCAGTGATATTCTTCTGTTGAACTTCAAGCATTTTAGGGATGGCAGAATTAAGGTCATCATGAAAAAGACTGGCAAGTTGAATAGTTTGCCACTTACTTTTAAAGGGTGCAAAGCCTTAGGGTATTTTTATCCTGCAGAGTATGAACAAGCGGTTAACAGTAATCTCCTTGGGGGTATTGATTTGACTCAAAATGAACTAGAGAGTTTGATAATGATAAAATCAGAGAGAGTTCCATTGGACTCCATGAATATTCAGCACTTGCATGACCTGCTGCAGTTTTTAAAAGAGGACAGGAGAAATGACAACCAAAGAAGAATAAACCACTTGAAGGTAGTAATAGAGAAGGTAGAAAATTTGATTGCAGATAGTATGTGTGAAATTATGGGTTCAAAACCTGCTGGATTGGTCTTTGATTATTTGGATAATGACGAGTTTGGCAATCTAAATGTGAGGGAGAAGTATGTATTAACCAAACACCAGAACTACCTTGTGCATAAGGGTAGAAATGCCTATAACAGTAGATTAAAACGAATTGCACGGGATCTCGGAATTGATAAGATAACCTCACATGTGAGCAGACACAGTTTTGCTTACTATATGTTAGATACTGGTTCAACGGTTGAAGAGATATCTTATGCCCTCGGCCATGCAAGTATAGATATAACCCAGCACTATATCCGACAGTTTCCGAGTAAGTACAGTGACAAGGCCATTAGGAGATTTGAGTCTAATTTTAATTTCTAATAGACCCACCTCCTCCTCACAGGGATACCTGCAGGGAGTGTTGCAGGGAGGAACTGCCGTAACCTCCCTTTTTATATACATATATATTAGGGGGTATATAAGGCTCAATTCCGTTCAAAAAATTTTGGCAGATTTTTTCCAGAATTTGAAAAATATTGGAGCAAATAAAAGTGATTATGTAGTGGTTAATTCAATGCTGGGGTTTAGTTGGCCAAACATTCAGGGTACTTGAGTTTGTATAGTTCAAATAGAGATTCTCTAACGATATCAGATTTTTGACGGCGAGTCATACTACATAATTTCTCAAGTCTATTTTTTTCTATAGTATCAATTCTCAATCTTACAAATTCTGTTTTATTGTTTTCTTTCTTACTTCTCATGTTAGTCCTTTACTTATAAATATCAGCAATGAGAGTAAAATTGTTCCACTTGCCATATTTTTTGTAGCCAATTTGGATTTTGGTAGTTCCCATGGTATTTATTATAAAATGGAACACAATGGGAAACAAAAAAAATCAAAAAAAAGGAATTTGGATACCTGAAGAAATCATGGTTGATAAAAATTTAGACTGGACGAATAAGGCATTGCTTTCTGAAATCTATTCACTCTGTGACTTACCTGATGGCTGCATTGCTTCGGATAACCACTTTGGAAAACTATTAGGTATTGGAAGAACATCGGTTAACAAAAGGGTAAACAAGTTGGAGGCCTTAGGATATATAACTACCCAAAATCACTTTCAAGGTAGACTATGTATCGGCAGAACTATCAGAAAAGGTAGATCTAATCAGAAACATACCGTAGTTCCTGCAGTATCAAATAGTAGTTCTCAGGAGAGTGTATTGGTAGTTCCCGAAGTTGAGAAAGGTAGTTCCGTTAAGAACACAACTAATACAACTACTATTTCAGGTATAACAATTCAGAAACAAATCCAGCATACTGGGCAAATTTCTAATTCAGTAATGTCTATCAATGAATTTCTTAATAATAGGCTAGAGCAGCTAGCAGTAGAAGCAGTAGATAAATCAAGTCTAGGTGAAAATATTTTCTTTTATGCAGAACCAGCAACTATAGGCTTGTTTAAGGAAGCCGTTAGCGAGGAGGAATATAAAATCGTATATCCGGTGCTAAAAAGTATACTTGAAGTAGAGCAAAAATTATCTAGAAGATAAATCACCCTCAACTGGGAAGTGAGTGGAACGAACGTTGACGAAGTCTCATGACTTCAAACCCACCCCCCTCAATTCCCCTAACCCCCTTCCCAAGATTTAACCTCAGGGAATATTCCCAGAAGTGAATTTCATTGCACTTTTCATCGTATTGTAAGTAGATATGAATCAACGGAACAAAAATTCTACAACATATCAACCTTGTAGAACGTGATTTGTGATTTAGATATCAGGAAATCAAAAATTAGTATGCATGTAAATCGAAAAAATATAGTGTGAGAAGCCTAATGGAATTAATACTTTCTTCAGTTGCTTTCATTTTGTAAAAAATATTTCAAAAAATGTGATAATGTATCACAGTGTGATATTTATAGTAAACTAAAAATATGAAATTTAAAGATCTCGTTAATCAAGAAAGTAATAAAGGCAATAAGAAGTTTAAGATTATTGTCACAGAAGTTCAATTTCGCAAAATCATCGATAGTCTGATCTCTGAGCATGAGAATAAGACATTAAATAAACTTATTTCTTTAAAGAGTATTCAAAATGGAAAATAAAGTGCCTACCACAGATATCATGGTGTTCACCTTTGTAAAAGATTCGCAAATTAATTTTATTGATGAGAATAAAGATGCATATATGTTCGTATATCAGCATCTATCGAATCTTTTAGAAGCTCATAATAGTGATGTCAGTAAAATTGGAATAAGCGGTCACCTAAATGACGTCTCGGCCTATCTGTCATACTTAATTGCGAGTTATGACAGCCACAGAAGATTTCTCACCATCGAAGAATCATCATATGATACTACAGATTTCGATCCAGAGTCTGAGCCAGGCTAATTTATTTGATAAGATCATTTGGTGCATAAATTAGAAATGTGATTATCAATATTCTATAACGAGCCGATCATATTGATTGTCAGATCATGTCTTTTTCTATATGAAATCAGTTGTATAATTTTCTATATTTTATAAATTAAGCGGCATCTCCCTTTTTGTAATTAAGGGAGCTAATAAATCGCTAATTCTCAACACATTTTCATTTTTTGTATTGCCAGTAGCGCCAAAAGGCGTAGCATAGCCTCAAAAAAGGAACTATGCCTACAAAACTGAAATCTGCAGAACATTTAGAGGAACAGGAACTCAACAAACTATTAAAATACCTCTACCAGAATCAATTATGGACTTATTATTTGCTTGTAAGACTTGGAGTGTCTACTGCACTCAGATATTCTGACTTGTCGAGAATAACGTGGGAAATGGTCTTAAATCGGGATGTATTACTTTTGAGAGAGAAGAAGACAGGAAAGATCAGAGAAATACCCCTACAAAAAGAATTGACAGAAGTCCTTCATAAGGTATATCAGAAATTGGGGAATCCAATTCTATCTCAATCTGTAATTCCACTTCATATTCGAACCATTAATAAACAAATTAAACTACACGCATCAAAGGCAGGTATTCGTGGGAAGAGAATTTCGACACATACATGGAGAAAGACATTTGGACGAGAAGTCTGGAGAAGAAATGGACAATCTGAAGCCTGTCTTGTTAAGCTCTCATCTCTTTTCAATCATTCATCTATCGCCATAACGAGAATATATTTATCCATTACAAAGGAGGAGGTAGATAATCTATACCAATTGCAGGATTTATTTGTTTATTGATGAATGAAATTATTTTAAATTATTCTTATTATTCCAAACCATTATAAAAAATGATAACCCCCTTGTAGATTAAAATCTCACAAGGGTTTTCTTTTTAGGGTGCACAGAAAAGTGCACAGTTTTTAGGGTTTCCTGAAGTCTTCATTTTTGACTTATCCATGTTATAAGATAATTGGGAAGAGGGAGAAAGTGAAGGGTTTATTTCTAAAATTTATTTTGGGGTCGATTATATTTTGCTCCCCTTATAGCCGAAAGATGCAACTATAATGCGATGATTGAGTTTGTGATATTCAAGAAATTGAAGGGTTGAACTTAGTTTCAAATTGCAAGAATCTACTTTACCCTCCAAGCGTCCATTATACCTGACTTGATGTCAGTATAACTTGTGAAAAATATGGATAGTTAGACACTTAGCTCAAACAAACTTACCGTTGCGTTATGGTAGTGCTTTGGTAAATCCGCTGTATTAGTTAATTGTGAAAGGCCTAAGAAATTGAACCCAAAATTAGTATAATGTTGTATCAATTTCTGATTCTCGCCTACTGTATCCAAGCGGATAAACTTTTTGTTGTTTTTAACTGCATATAATTTAGCCCATTCTACAATTTGCTTTACATAAGCCTTACCGCGACAATTAGGATTTGTTGATATTCTATGGATATAGACAGATGGGTCTGCGTCTTTATCGAGCCAAATTAATGGGTCAGAAAAAGTAGTCGCCCAAATACAAACTATTTCTCCTTCAATTATTAATTTCCATTGTCTTTTTTCAGCAATTTCATTTATAACCATATCTCTATCAAACTCCGGCCAATGACTAATGAATCTTTCTTTTTGATATGCTGTAGCAGACCTGTATAAATCAAATATGAATTCCAAATCGTCAATTGTACTATTTTGTATCTGCATTTATGTTAAAATTATTTTATCAAAAATACAAACAGAAGAGAAAAAGGCAGGCTATTTTTGACTAATTACGAAGCGTTTACGTAGAAAAACGAAGCTCCTCTATCTCCCTATCAGACAAAGAGAATTTTTACAAAACCCGCTACTGACCTCGAACCACTTAGTCCAACAATAAAACCTTCATTAGATTCGATAGACTACATTTCTCCTCAACCAATTGATTTGGGGTTGTAACTTCTACGAAAAATGAGGTATAAAAAATGGAAAAGTTGCAACCACAAAAAATGTCTCTTTACAGAAAGATATGGCGGTTTTTAAACAAAAAAAGAGGTCAAAATGACCTCTTTTTGATTTGTGCTCCCCTTACCGACGAAAGAAGCAACTCTAATGCGATGATTGAGTATGTAATTATCAGGAAATTAAAGGCTTGAACTTTGTGCCACATTGCAGGAAGTAATTTTTTCTTTTTAAATACCCCAGCAAGTAATAGAGTCAAAACATTGCAAATAGGCAAAATAAAATCTACCAAACCAGAATTCAAATTTTATTGTATTACCTGTAAAATGGCAATCATTGCAGATAGTATAACAATCCAATGGATTATAATATTAATAGTTAATTTTTTGAGCCACAAATAAAGTATACCAAAAACAACTCCCCATGTTAAAAACCACCAAAATTGGTCAATCGATTTTAAGCCATGTTGAAAAATAAAAGGGATGGTCGCGACTAAAACTGAAAACCACTTGTTGAATTTATTACTTAACAATGCGCTTATAGCAAACCCCCTATACACAACTTCTTCTGCTAATCCAGCTGTCAAACCCATAAAAATAAAAATTATCCTTGCCGTTGTAGTCTTTGGTGTCAATGAAGAAATTTGATTCATTTTTTCTGTTTCCACTATTGAATTTGCCAATGTCACTTCAATAAAAGCAAGCAACCCAAATGCAAAGAGTAAATAGCAGCCAATGAAATAAAGTGTTTTCTTTTTGGAAAGCGAAAACCCGATATCTGCCCATTTCCAACCTGATGAATGAAGAATTTTTGAAACAATATATATCTGGATTAAGTACCAACCTGTTATGATTATCCAAAAGGTATTGAAGAAATCTAGTCCAAGATTTGTTATGAGCGGACGGTTTATTAGTAATAAGGAAATAAGCGTGGCTATAATTGGAAACCCAATAAGCAAAGACAAGGTTTTTGATAATGGTATTGATGTTGCGTTTTCAGTTTTTTGCATTATTCAAGATTTATTGTTGTTTGAATGACACAAAATTAATGATAGAGCCAAATACAATAGTTACCAAATGTGAGATTGAGAGGTGTGAATCTCGTAAATTGAATTTGCAGACAAAGTTTATGGATGAGGAAATCACTTCTTCAGATTTCCATGAGATGAAAACGAAGATTGAAAAGGACCTTACAATTTTGAAAGAACGGCTGTCCTTCTTGCGTCAAAAAGGATCCCCTTACAAGAACTACGTAACAAAAGAAATCCCAATGCTTGAGAACCTTGTTGCATTCTACAAAAAGGCAGATGGAAAGACAAAAAAGAAGATTCTTGGTTGCATCTTTTCAGAAAAACTCATTTTTGAAAAAGGTAAGAGTTGCAACCACCCCTTTTCAAAACCTGTGTCAATTTTACTTTTGATTATCAAAGAGTTGCAAGGATCTCAAAAGAAAATGGAGGTCGAAAATGACCTCCAGTCCATTATGGCTCCCCAGACTGGACTTGAACCAGTGTAAGTTTGATCAACAGATTAGCTTTCAGGAATATTCCAGAAAATCACTACTTAAAATCCAATTCTGCTACACACTTTGCTACACACTTCCTAAAATCACCTCTACGAAAAATGAGGATAAAGAAAAAAGGTTCTGAAAATCAGAACCTTATGAGGGTGGTAGTCCCGACAGGAATCGAACCTGTATCAAAAGTTTAGGAAACTTCTACACAAAGGTAAAAGAAATTGAAATTGATTTTCAATC
>CAZNNX010000104.1:0-11040 GCA_964574485.1 uncultured Saprospiraceae bacterium
ACGGTAATGTCCTGTTCTATAAAGTGAAAAAAGTGCAGATGAGGAGGATTATAAAACCGATAGGGTTATTTTAAATACGCTTGAACGACTTGTCTGCGTTCACGTGAGATCGGTATTTTTGCCCCATTGGACAATGTCAAGGATCCACCATCAGCTTTGGAATAGAAGGAAACCTGATCAAGGTTGACTAAAAAAGACCGGTGTATTCGAATGAATTTAGGGATAGATTCTAAGGCAGTTTCAAAATATTTTAAATTTTTCGAAACTATTTTTTGCTTGTTTTCTGCACAAACGATTTTGACATAGGACCCATCTGCCTCCATGTAGTAAATATCTTGAATCGGTATGTACTCATATCCTCCATGAACTGGGATACACAGTAAGCTGTTGCCTTCATCACCCAAATTGGCTGTGAGTGCGGTTAATTTCATCTGATTGTCAAGAGCATTTTTTTGTTGCTGCAATTTTGCAACGGCTTCTAATAAATGCTCTTCTGAAATCGGCTTCAAAAGGTAATCAAGAGCGGAAAGGCGAAAGGCCTTGATGGCATAAGCGTTGTAGGCAGTGGTGAAAACGATGCTTCCCTTAAATTTGCTTGAACAAAGTTCTTCAGCTAATTGCATTCCTGATCTTCCTGGCATTTCAATGTCTAGGAAAATAGCATCCGGTTGTTCTCTTTCTATTAGTTTCAAACCCTCAATGACATTCTCTGCCTCACCAACACACCTAATATTGGGTGCTAATTCTAATAACATAAGACGCAATAATTTTCGAGCTTGCGTAGAATCATCAATAATGACAAATTTGATATTTTCAGACATGAATGCGAATGGTTATAGTAGTTCCTGAAGGCGCTCCGTTTTCAAAATTATCCTTTATTTCAATTCCTACTACGTCTCGATTTTCAAAGTTAAGCAATTGAATACGTTTTTCAATCGCAGACAATGCAAAAGACTTATGTTTATCTCCATTTTGATTATTTATTATTTCAGAAGCAGCTCTACCAATTCCATCGTCGGTAATCTCAATGGTTAAAATATCTTTTGTATCATCTATGCTGATTTTAATCAAAAGTTGTTTCGGTCCAGTTTTATGACGTAATCCGTGTTTAAAAGCATTTTCTATATAAGGCTGTAAGAGGAGCGTAGGAATTTGTACCCCAGAAATATCAACATTGTCGTCAACTAAAATAGCGTAACTAAAATCACTTTGAAGTAACATTGATTCCAGTTCTATGTATAATTTTAAAGTCTCTATTTCCTGTTCCAATGGAACATCTGTGACAGAACTTAACTCCAAAACCTTTCTCACGAGGCTGGAGAAATTACTCAAGTAACGAATCGCATTTTTCTTATCATTCTCATAGATATACCCTTTGATTGAATTTAAAACATTGAATAGGAAATGTGGGTTCATTTGAGCCTTTATGGCATTCTGCTGAGTAAGTCGCAATTCATTTTCCAGTTTAAGTTGTTTCAATTCTTGAAATTGTTTTCTTTGAATAACCTTCAAACGCATTCTGAAAACAAATAACACAAGTACAAGCGTTGTAAGGGTTATCAGTATATAAAACCACCAACGCTGCCAAAAAGGAGGACAGACGTATAAATTATGGCTAATTATATTGGCTGAATCAATACCTTCATGATCTATTAACTTAAGTTCAATGGTGATATACCCGCTAGGCAGTGAAGCAAAATCTATCTTTTCAACAGCTCCAGGCACCTTAATCCAGTTACTGTTTAATTCTTTTATACGATATGCAAACTGGAAATTACCGTTAGATCGGTAGCTTATTCCGTCAGCAAATAGTGTCAGCTTATCATTATGATTGAGTTCAATCAGTTTTTTTTGAGTTGCCAACGCTCCATTAATAAGTATTTTACGCAAAATGATGCTTGACTTAGCCTTTTCAAATTTGAATAAGGAAAGGGGTATTTTTTGTATATTTTCCCCCGCCGCCCAACAGGTGTCACCATTAAATGTTATAGAACGAATGTTATTAGAGGATAGTCCTGCAAAACGGTCAAACAAAATCTGTTTTTTGGTTTTAGTATCTATAACCAATATACCTTTATTGCTTGCCATGAAAAGCTGATCGGCATGAAAACGTATCTGAGTTACACGGATATTAGTTTCAATCTGGGTAATTTTTTTAATTGTACTATGCTTATCTATTGCATACACTCCTCCATCAAAAGAATAAGCATAAATCACGTTTTTTATAAAATCTGAGCATATTGAAATAATTTGTTTGCCACTGAGATAGTCCTTTCTCACCTTATTAGTGTTACCCTCTGGGTGTAGCTCTTTCAACCCACTATTTGAAGCAACAAAAACGGAGGAAGAAAATGGAGAAATACAAATATCCCGGTACCAGTCCAAATCTATCATGTTCTTTTTTTCAAGAGCTTCATTGATTGATTTTGTATAAAAAAGTCCATGTGAGCTTAGAAAAAAATATCCATTTTTAATACGCAACATAGATTTAATCGATCGAGCATTCTTGTTTACTAATTGAAAAGCTCCCCTCTTAAATTTATAAATACTACTTATTTTATTGAAGTATAAACAATTATCAACGGGATCAAAATACATCGCCCCCATATCGGAAAGAGGTTCATGGTAAAATTTTTCCAGTTCTCCTGATTGAGGGTTAATACAAGTCACAAAGCCATTTGTACCACCCATATAAACATTTTCATTATTCATGCATATGTGGGAAAACTGCTCAACTGAACCCTTATCATTTAATGCTTGCCAACTACTAATTTGCATATTTGGAATGCGAATCAATCCGTTATGCAAAGTACTAAACCAATAATTACCATCCTTATCATAAATCCCATTAGAAAAAGAATATTGTTCATACAATAATTGAGTTTTACAGCTATTGGCATCATGACAAATAAGGCCTGTATACGTACCTATCCACAATTTACCGTCCGGCGACTCAAACACACAAGTAATCTTTTTTCCTTTGAGTATATTAATAAGTTTTTCATTCTGATAATCACTGTATGTCCCATTACCGAATCTCAGTATTTTATCACCATTATAACTAAGAATCCAAGGATTTTTGGAAAATCTGGAAAGCAAAAGTATCTGATGCATATAGCGTTCATCTAATTGAATTACTTGCTCCTTACCATTCTTCCATATTAAAACCCGCGCTCCATTCTGATAATATACATTTCCATCTTGATTAGAATACGCATGCAAGGTATGGTTGTTTTCGTTAAAGCCTAAATAATGATTTGATGATCTTACTGGGCTTATTTTATTATCTGCTTCATTTAGTTTGAAAGTTCCTTCACTCGATGTGATCCATATATTCCCTTTGCCATCATCTGCTAGTCCATTTACTGATTTATTCCAATTTGCTACTACAAAAAGCTTATCTTTTTCTATATAAAATAATTGCTGATTAAAATTGTAAGCGTATATTCTGCCGGTTTTTTTACTTTCAATAATACCAGTTACTGAGCGAGAAGTAAGTTCTGAAGAAGTAAATTGTTCAAACCGTATACCATTGAAGCGGTAAAGTCCAGCATCACAACCTACCCAAATATATCCAATCCTATCTTGATGTACCCAATACATTTCATTAGAAGGTGCTCCACTTTCAACATTATAGGAAAAAAAAGATGGGTTTTGTGCCAAAATGGCAAATGGAAAAATCAGTAAAAAAATATAATTTATTCCTTTTATCATTTTTGTTGAACACAATTTACTTTTGCAATAATTATAGATATAAACTCAACGGTTTTGGGCTTGGCGAAGGTGGCTGAAATCGAAATACAAATGTTCAGTTTTGCACAAAAGTTCAATCGAAGAACTGATGTTGAATTTAGCACTGACCCGCCACTTTTGCCAAACCGCTGTTATGCCCAATGTTTCTATCGGTCGTCATAGTTTTGCCACTTTCGGTTTGAAGTATTTTGTAAAGCGTTCTAAGTTGTCTTTAAGCCACAAAAATTGATTATCCCAGTCGTTTTTGTCTGCAAAGTCGCCAGGTGCTTTTAGCATTACTGCACTCATTTTTCTACCGTCCATTTTGTCCCAAACCAAGTCTTTATTTACTTCTGTCAAGGAGTTTTCGTAAGCAGTTTCGTAAAGTTTGTCGTAGTTCTCTTTGGCTTGTTCACCCATAATATTCAACCAAATATTTATTGAGTTGTCACGAGAATTTACAGAAGCTGATAAATGAAAGTTGCTTCGTCCGATTGCAATATTTGTCCAATGTTGAAGCAATGGGTTTTGCATTTTTACAAAACTCTTTTTTGTTTCCATAAAGTCTTTAAGTCCTTGCCAATACTCCTGTTGAAGGAGTTTAGTATCTGTCGCAGGTTGAGAAGTCGTTGAACGCTTAACTTGTTTTGTCCAGTCATTTGGTTTTGAAACAATGTTAAACATTGGTGCTGGCGAAGAGTCGCCAATTTTATATAATTCTATTTCTATTCCAAAAAATGTGAAAGTTTCGTCCGTAATTCTGTTTAGCCAATCTAATGCTGCTCTATGTTCTTCGGTAAATTTTTGTGCTATCCAAATAATTGTCACGGCATCAAGTCCAGCAGCATAAGTCATCAACTGTCCTAAATGAGTGTGGTCGGTTTTTTCAAGTTGATTTTCTATTAAAACGAAATGGTCGTTGATTGTGTCCTTGCATAAAATGTCAGCACTAAAAGGTCCAACACTTTCTTCTTGACTTTGAACTTCGAGTTCAATTCCAATTGTCTCACTAAGCAGTTGAATATTTTCTTCCTGTGCAAGCCAAGGTGTGAAGTCGGTAGCTTCCTTTTTCCAGTAAGACCGCAAGTCAAGTTTTTCCAGTCGTCCTAATTTCATTGTTCTCGTCTATTGTTTAGTTGTCGTTTTAACATTGGGCATAACGGTTGTATTGAAGTAGTTTCATTCAGTTTAGCTAATATACAACATAAATCCCAATTTCTAAGAAACTATACCCCCCTGATCATTCATTCCTTAGGAAAAAAAAAGACCAGATTTACATAATCTGGTCCTAAGTATAGAAACTTAATTCATCTTGTCATTATCTCAAATCTTCAACCTTCACACCTGGAAATTTGGCTTTGTTGAAAACAAAAATATCATCAGTAGGAGAGGCAGAGCGAACCGTTTTAATTTGCAGGGTATAGGTAGTTCCATCTTTCGCAAAAACTTTAATGTATTTAATTTCGTTTTTAATGACATCTACCTGTATTCTGATTTTATTGTAATCTGCATCTTTTGCCACAGGTTTGAATTCAATTTCAGTAAAATTAGTCGCCTTGTCCACATTTGTTATGGCATAAAAGAAATCCTTTTCAGACTCATAAATTTTAAGCATTTTACTGGGAGACAATTGATCTTCATCTTCCTCAAAAGTGTTGATTTGAACAACATTATTAGACTTCATATACATCCAAAGGGTTTTGGCATCACAAAAAATTTGATTGCCATTATTGTCAATATGAAATTTATTTCCCTTCTGGGTAATTTTACCGTTCTGTGTTTCTTTGGTTTCCCTGTTGTCGATAGTAAGCAGATATTCAGCATACATAGCCGGTAAGGTTGAAAATTTATCTTTCAACTTTTTTAATATCTTGGCAGCTTCCGGATCAGAACTAGGCTTTTTTGTAGTGGGGGTCTGAGACCAAAGGATTTGATTTGAAATCAATAGAAAGCAGGTAAAAAGTAAAATATGTTTGGCCATAAGATTGGTTTTTATTGTATATCTTCAAATATCATTCCAATTTTTAAAAATTAGAAAGTGCAAATTTAGTTATATTTACATTGAATTAATACAGATTTATACAAAACATGACAAATATTGAGAATGAAATTAAAGTTTTACTATTATCTACGGATTATTTGGATATAAAACTTGCTTTTCAGAGAGCTTTGGAAGCTGATTTTGATATACAATATTACCTGAATAGTCTTAAATCAATCATATCTAATCAAAATCAAAGATTGTCAGCAGATGATATAATGGATTTAAAATCATGGCGTAGTATAGATTTGTCTTACAGAAACTTAAATAAATTTCCCTTAGAGCTTTGCTATTTTCCATTCTTGCAAAAAATTGACCTTGCAGAAAATTATATTTTTGAATTGAAAGAACTCCCTTTTCAATGGATAGCACTGGAAGAGTTGAATTTACAAAGAAATCAATTTCAATATTATCCTGATGATTTATCCAGTTTTCCTGCTTTGAAAAAGTTAAATCTATCTTTTAATCGTATAGAGCAAATTGTTTTTAATGATAAAAATTGTCAGATACCTCATGTAAATGTGAATGCCAATCAAATAAATAAATTGGAGTCTGTATCAATTCAAAAAAATGCTTTGTCCATACTTGAATTGGATAACAATGGTTTGCAAGAATTACCGGATCTAAAACATCTACTTAATCTTGAATTTCTTTATTTGCGTAAAAATCAAATAAAGCAGTTGACTGGGATGAATCAACTTAAAGAGCTTAGAAAGATTGATTTAAGAGAAAATCCGCTCCCTATTGAGGCCTTTTATGAATTGGAATCTATGAAAAGTCTGGATACAATTATAATAGAAGGGCAAAGAAATATACCCTTTGATTTTTTTCGTGAAAAATTATCTTGGGTTGAAATTGTATCATAAAAAAACCAGCATTTCTGCTGGTTTTTATGCTATTAGGCCAAGCCCATTATTTTTGCATATTTCATCATTTCAGAGAGATTGCTTATTTTAAGTTTTCCCATAAGAACTGCCATTTGAGGATTTTGTTTGCCCTCTAAAATATCTGTCAGCGTTTTAGCGGCTGTTTTGATTACACAATTGGCATCACCTGACAGACCTTCAGTTACTTCTGCTTTACCTCCTTTGATCAAGGCTGTAAATTCTCCTCCACCTTCACCGTCCACAACAAAATGAAAACAGGTTTCTTTATCTGCGATGGCTTCAGGATTAATTCTACTCGGAAGAGACATGATAAATTCTTTAGCTGTTTTTGACATGATTTTTAATTTAAAATGAAAAGATTTACAATGTTAAAACATTTTTTTTGGATTCAATAATTATAGATGTTTGTTTAAAAAGAACAAAACATCATTCAGAACTTTTTCCTTTTCAGGTTCATTGTGCAATTCATGATAGAGCCCTTCATACAAAATGATCTCCGAGTTTCTTTTGGATTTCTCATGAAATTGTATAGTTCCTTGATGGGAGGTAAGCTGATCTGAGCTGCCATGAATCAATAAAGTCGGAATATCTAATTCTGAGGCATGAGCAAGGGCATAATCGCCCCATGATAAAAGTCCCATGGCTGTTTCTGCGGTAATTCTGTTGTGATTCAATGTATCCTTTTTATATTTTTCCACTTCAGCAGGATCTCTTGAAATATGGTTTGGATTAATCTCATTTTCCTGAGAAAACCCCGGATAGATATTTTTCATCATTTTGCCTAAAAATATTTTAAAGGCAGGTGGTTCAAAGGCCAATTTAAGAAGTGGGGCAGAAGCCACAATAGCCTTAAAACCTGATTTCGGATTTCTTATGGCATAATTTAATACTATACCGCCGCCCATACTATGTCCATAAAGAAAAACGGGCAAATGAGGGTACTTTGATAAGGCTCTCTGTTGTAATCTTTTTACTTCTTCCAAAACAAATTCATATTTTGCAATATGTCCTCTTTTTCCCTCAGACTTGCCATGTCCGGATCTATCGCAAGACATAAAGATAAAACCATTATCAGTGAAAAATTGAGCAACATGTTCATATCTGCTGCTATGTTCACCCATTCCGTGTATGAGAATGATAATTGCCTTTGGATTTTCTTTAGGTAACCATTCCTGTGCAAATAGTTTGATACCTGATATACAGTTCAAATGAAAACTATTAGAAGTCATACTATAATTTTAAAAAATTAAATTAATTTAGTAAAAGTAGTTTAAAATCAGCAAAATAATCATTAGATGAATGCTTTACATGAAAATGGTGTTAAAATTCCTGTAGGATCATACCAGCAAATGCCTGAAAACTGTTCTACAAAAATATGGGACGGAAATGGCGGCTTACAAAGTCCAAGAAGATTACAGCGCAAATCATGGATATTCACCTCAGCCAATGATGCTGATTTTTTTATAGGCTTTGCCATTGTAGATGCAGGGTTATTAGGAAAGGCCTTCGTTTACATTTTTGACAAGAAAAATAAAAAATGTATTGAAAATCATATCAATATTCCTTTAGGATTTTCCGCTGATTTTGATCCGTCATTTCAGGGTAGCTGGAAATTGGGAGAATACCAAGTGCATTACAATGAAAATCAACTTTTTTGTGAGGTAAATACGAAGCAAATTAAATACCGGCTTAGTATAGAAGTAGATTTAAAGGGAATTTCATTCATGTGTCCGGCAGGAGACAGGCCCTTTCATTTTACCTATAAAAACGTACATCTAAAAGCCAATGCATATGTAGAATTTAATGGCAAACAGTATAAAGAAAGGGAAATGGTGGCATGCATTGATTTTTCAAAGGGCTACCCACCAAGGCATACTTTTTGGAATTGGTTGTCATTTACAGGTGAAACTGAATCGGGTAAACAGATTGGTCTCAATTTGGTTGATCAGTTTAATGGAAATATAGAAAACGTTCTTTGGCTTGATAATGAAGTCATACCAGTTTCAAAAGCCTTGTTTATTTATGAAAATCCTATGGAAGCCGGTATGGTTACAATCAATACAGTTGATGGTATCATTGAAATAAGCATGACAGCAGACGGAAAAAGGGGAGAGCATATGAATTTCATCCTGATGAAAAGTAAATTCACTCAGGTGTTTGGACAAATCTCTGGTAAAATTAGATGGAAAAATCAGCTGCTGGAGATAAAAGGCTATGGGGTTATTGAAGAACATGAAGCCCTCTGGTAATTACCTCATTTGATTTTTAAATGTAAAAAGCAAATCGGCATAATGCCTGGCTTGTGGTATTCTGTAAACAGCATATGATTTTTGTACTAGTTCAAGTGCTTTTTCAATATCGCCGTCCATTTCATAACCAATAGCAGCATTAAAATAGGCGCGACCTGCCACCTTAGGTTTGGGGTGATTCAGTAAACTTTCCCATACTCTTTTGGAACCACTAAAATCTGCTACGTCCAACATCCTCGCAGCTGATAAAAGTTCCGGACTTCCTCTTCTGAAAAAATCTCTGTAAACCTTTACCCGATGTGGGAAAAATCGAGACACATAAGCACAGCCACCATAATAGGCACATTGTTCAATATCAGACCTTTTCCCAAATTCTGCAAAATCGTAGTTGTATTTTCCAGACAAAAAATATTCTCCATATTGGGCTTCGTCTAATATTTGATATCTTCCCGATTCATACAGTCTCCAATTCATTTTTACATATACTTCTGCTGATCCATTAGACCTGGGAATGGGGTCAATTTGATTTATATCACCAGTAATTACAGCATTAAAAATATCACCCACCATTTGTCCTGTATTACTATTTCTTTGATCTGTATCAAAGGCTTCCAAAACGAGTAATGCATCAAATTGATTAATTTCCGCTATTGAATCAACCAATTCAGATGTTAGTGGAGGATTAATCAGACCGGCACCTCTACCACTCAATATGATATCAGTCATGGCAACAGCCTGAACAAATCCAGTTTTATTGAGCTCAGCCGTAACTCCGTAGATGGCAGCCTTCGAACCATTTTTATCCTCCAGTATTCCTTCTCCCGATATGACCGATTCCAGTGTAGCCCAACCTGTATTTTCTTTGGTTGGCAAGCTTCTGTTTATCACACCAATCTTTTTTACATGTTCTGGTAAAACAACAAAGGCTCTTCTGTTTTGCCAAGAGTACATACTACCCATGGGTCTGCAAGATGAAAGAAATAAATAGATAAACAGGATAGCTATAATATTAATTTGAGTCTTCATTTTTTGATATGATTTGTTTTAGTTCCATCCATTTTAACATAGATTCAATCGGTGTGATCCGATTTACATCAAAACTTTGTAAAAATTCTTTTACTTTTTCAGTTAACGGATCAGGCTCTGCATGAAAAAAACTTAACTGCTGCGTGGGTATTGATTTAATTTTTTGTTGCATTCCAGCATCTGAAGATCTTTGCAATTCTAATTGATGCAGAATTTCGGTGGATTTGGCAATGATTTCCCTGGGCATTCCAGCCATTTTTGCTACGTGAATTCCAAAACTGTGTTCTGATCCACCTGCAGTTAATTTTCTTAAAAAAATAACTTTATTACCAATTTCTCTTGTACTCACATGGTAATTCTGAATTCTATGAAAACGATTGGTAAGTTCATTTAATTCATGATAATGAGTAGCAAATAAGGTTTTTGCCTGAGATTCCTTGTGATTGTGTAAATATTCAGCTATGGCCCAGGCTATGGAAATTCCATCATAAGTACTTGTTCCTCTTCCAATTTCATCAAGTAAAACAAGACTTCTTGGGCTGATATTATTTAAAATGCTGGCAGTTTCGTTCATTTCAACCATAAAAGTAGACTCTCCGGATGAAATATTATCTGAGGCACCTACACGGGTAAAAAGTTTGTCTACAATACCAATTCTAGCCTGTCTGGCTGGTACAAAAGAACCCATTTGTGCCATAATTACAATCAGTGCTGTCTGACGAAGAATGGCAGATTTTCCCGACATGTTAGGTCCGGTAATCATCAAAATTTGTTGTTTTTCCTGATCTAAATAAATATCATTAGGAATAAACTGATCACCTAATTTCAATTGTTTTTCAATTACGGGATGTCTTGCCTCTTTCAAATCAATAAGGAAGGAGTCGTCTACAATGGGTTGATAATACTGATTTTCCAGAGCAGATTTCATAAAGCCAAGCAAACAATCTAACTGTGCTACGATCTGTGCATTTTGTTGTATTTGCAAAATATGACCACCCAGTTGGTTGATAAGTTGAAATAAAATATCCTGTTCCAACTGAATGATTTTCTCCTCTGCGTTTAAAATTTTATCCTCCAATTTTTTTAAATCGTCGGTAATATATCT
>CAZNNX010000105.1:0-3882 GCA_964574485.1 uncultured Saprospiraceae bacterium
GCTTATTTTTTCATGTACAAAGGTCCCAGAGAAAAGAAAGCTGAGGAGGAAGTGTTTCGTGCAGAATACTATTTCTCCATTGATTCTTTTAATCTTGCCTTAAAGGGAAGAGAGATACCTGGTCAACAGGGTAATTTTATCGGTTTACTCGATGTGATTGATCAATACAGTGGCACTTCAGCTGCGAATCGAGCTACTTTAATGGCAGGAATTTCTTTGTTACAAACCGGAAAGTTTCAAGAGGCAAAAAAATATGTTGAAAACTTTTCTTCATCTGATAAATTAATGCAATCTACTGCTTATGGTTTGCTGGGTGATATTTATTCAGAATTAAATGATTTGGATCAGGCTTTTACTTATTATATGAAGGCGGCAGATTATTTTCCAAATAAAGCTACCTCGCCGATACATTTAAGAAAGGCTGCTCTTCTCATGGGAGATATGAAGAAAAAGAATGATGAAGCCATAAAGATATTTGAGAGAATATTGAAAGAATATCCTCAAGCTGCCCAAAGATATTTTGTTGAGAAAGATATTGTGAGACTAGGTGGCAAATAATTATTCCTACATGACAACGAACAGGCAAGACATCTTGCCTGTTTCTTTTTTATACTAATTGATACCTATGAGTTCAGAATTAAAAAATTTATCAGAATACAAAATAGAATCTTTAAATGCTACAAAAGAAATGTCTTTTGGTATTGCAAGAGCTGAATGGAATGATGAAATAACAAGTGCATTGGCTAAAGGATGCGTTGATACTTTACTACAGGAGGGCGTGCTACCTGAAAATATTTTTTCTGTAGATGTACCCGGCACCTTTGAGTTGCCAGCCGCTGCAAAAATGTTAGCTTCGCACCACAAGCTAGATGCTGTCATCTGTTTGGGTTGTGTTGTAAAAGGAGAGACATCTCACAATGAATATATAAATCATTCCGTTGCCTTTGCTTTGCAACAATTGAGTATCCTTAGTTCCAAACCATTTATTTTTGGTGTGCTAACTCCCAATACCTACCAACAAGGTCTGGACAGAGCCGGCGGTATTCATGGGAACAAAGGTGTTGAAGCGGCAGTGACTGCATTGAAAATGGCAGATTTGAAAAGAAAGCTCTCTGAGCCTGATAAAAAAATTGGTTTTTAAATTATCAACAAAGCATATGAAATTGTCGGTGATACACAGTGGATTATTTAAGTTAGATGGAGGTGCTATGTTTGGTGTAGTACCCAAATCCATTTGGGAAAAATTAGAACAACCCGACGAGCAAAATCTCTGTACCTGGTCAATGCGCTGTCTTTTAATTGAGACAGGTGATAGAAAAATTCTAATAGATACAGGATTAGGAAACAAACAATCAGATAAATTCTTTTCCTACTATCAGCCTCATGGACCTTATTCCCTGGCAACTTCGCTTCATAATCACAAGGTTGATTTTTCTCAAATAACCGATGTTTTACTAACTCATTTACATTTTGATCATGTGGGCGGTGCTGTTATTCAGGACAATCAATCTTTGATTCCCGCTTTCTCCCAAGCGAAATTCTGGTCAAATCAAAAACATTGGAATTGGGCCATTGCTCCCAACTCCAGGGAAAAAGCCTCTTTTTTGAAAGAAAATTTTATACCATTGGAAGAAAATAAGGTACTTCATTTTACAGATGCTGGTCCCTATTCTCAAATAACCCCTTGGATCGAGCATGTAGACCTAATACATGTTTATGGTCATACCGAGGCTATGGCTTTGCCATTGATAGATTATTTCGGTAAAAAAATTTGCTATTGTGCCGATTTGCTACCTTCGCCTTCTCATATTCCACTACCTTATGTGATGGGTTATGATACAAGGCCATTATTAACCATGGAGGAAAAGAGTTTTATTCTAGAAAAAGCAGTAGAGGAAAATTGGATCTTGTTTTTTGAGCATGCCAAAGAGGTAGAAGCCTGTACGCTCACCCGAGATGAAAAAGGTAAAATAATTGTTTCTAAAACAGGCGATCTAGCTGATTTTTTGAATTAGTAAGTTTTAGTCATTCTCGATGGAACACAGATAATAAAGTCTGCTTTTTCCCAATGTTCAGAAGATAATTCATTGATGTTGTCCTGTTCAACTACTGTGATATTTGATATTTCCAGGTCAGGATTTAAAATCTGTAGGTAATATCCGATTCCATCTTTTCTGTCTGAATGAAAGGAACCATTAAAGTGTAGAAAAAAATCAGTTTCTCCCATATTTGCATGAATGAAATGCGCCATGGTTGCATCTTTTGCCATTTGAGCCTGAGGGAATAATTCATTGCCTTCAGACATCTTTAGCATTTCCTGATAACATCTTACTGAATAATCTATCCTAATGGGCAAGGCTGCCATATAAATTTTAGAAAGACTGGGTAGTTTTTCCAGGGCGGATAATCCTTCTTTGGATACAAGAGATGCATATCTTCTGGGAATATTAGTCGCAGCAAATCTAAGACCATTTTCCTTGGCAAATTCTAGTAATGGTTTGTAGTCGGTTTCGTAATTTGGCCATAACCTCATTTCCTTCTCAAAATTAGACTGGTTGATATGTCCTGTAAAATATTCATTTATAATCAATTGATTATCTGATTCAAACATTTCTGCTCCCATAACAAGGGCATCTCCTTTGAGGCTGAAAAGATCACGTGCCAATTCTATTTGCAACCAATGTGCGATAGGATTATTGTGCAATTCGCCAAAAAAACATACATGTGAGGCTTCTACAGATTGGAGCATTTTCTTGTATGTAACTTCTTTGCCTTCGGCATTATATATTTTAAATGCCTGTAAACTCGTTATGCTTTCTTCTTGGCTGTATCCAAAAGGAATAAAGAGTAATACCATGAAATAAGTTAAATATAAATGCTTCATAATTATATACATTTCAGAACTGTAATATATGATTTAAAACTAAATATACAAAGTACTGCCAAGCTTTCAAAACTCATTATAAATTTAGGTTAAATGTTCGATTTTATCTATATTCGCAGTTCTAGAAGCATAATAAAATGCAAGGATGTAAAAAAATGATGAAGTATGAGTATTGATCAGAAAATTGTTCCTATAAATATCATCGATGAGATGAAAACAGCTTACATCGATTATTCGATGTCAGTTATTGTTTCGAGAGCTTTACCTGATGTAAGAGATGGGATGAATGAATTAGGTGTTTATCATAATAAAAAACATTTAAAGTCTGCCCGTATTGTAGGGGAGGTTTTAGGTAAGTATCACCCACATGGCGACAGCTCTGTCTACGATACCATGGTACGTATGGCCCAGCACTGGTCGCTTCGCTATCCATTGGTTGATGGACAGGGAAACTTTGGTTCTGTTGATGGTGATAGTCCTGCGGCTATGCGTTATACAGAGGCGAGACTTGCCAGAGTAAGTGATGACTTGCTCGCTGACTTAGAAAAAGAAACGGTTCGTTTTCAAAATAATTTTGATGATACCCTACAGGAACCAACGGTTTTACCAACCAAAATTCCTAATTTACTAGTAAATGGTGCCTCGGGTATCGCCGTAGGTATGGCAACCAATATGTTGCCGCATCATTTAGGAGAAGTGATTGATGGTATCATTGCAACGATGAATCAACCGGATATCAGTATTGAAGATTTGATGCAATTTGTTAAAGCGCCCGATTTTCCTACAGGAGGAACCATTTACGGATTGAATGGGGTGAGAGAGGCATACCATACGGGTAGGGGGAGAGTCATTGTAAGAGGAAAGGCTGAGGTAGAAATCATTGATGGTAGAGAAACTATTTTGATATCTGAAATCCCTTATCAAGTTAACAAGGCGAATTTGATTCAAAAGATAGCAGAACTTGCCAATGATAAAAAGATTGAAGGTATTTCTGATGT
>CAZNNX010000105.1:3892-11025 GCA_964574485.1 uncultured Saprospiraceae bacterium
AAAGAAAGTTCCAGATATATCTGATCTTAGAGATGAATCTGACAGAGATGGAATGCGTATTGTTATACCTTTAAGGAAAGACGCCAATGCCAATGTTGTTTTGAGTCATCTTTACAAATATACTGCATTGCAAAGCTCTTACGGAGTAAATAATATTTGTTTGGTTGACGGCAGACCAAGATTACTCAATTTGAAGGAATTGATGCAGGAGTTTATCAAATTCAGATTGGAGGTAATCACCAATCGTGCTATCTATGATAAGCGAAAAGCAGAAGAAAGAGCTCATATTTTAAAAGGTTTGTTGGCTGCTCTTGACAGATTGGATGAAGTAATCACCAGAATACGCGCTTCTAAAAATGGTGAAGAGGCAAGAGCATCTTTGATGGAAATGGATTTTACACCAAAGTCTGATGCCCTGGATAGCTTTTTAGCTGAGTTTAGTCTAGAAAATAATCGATTGTCGATGGAACAGGCCAAAGCAATTCTAGACATGAGATTACAAAGGTTAACTGGTTTGGAGCGTGATAAAATCCAAGCTGAATTCAGAGATCTGGTGGCTCTCATAATTGATCTTACTGACATTTTAGAAAGAGAAGAGAGAAGAAAAGAAGTTTGTATCGCAGAGTTGTTGGAAGTAAAGGAAAAGTATGCAGATACGAGAAAAACTGATATCACTTACGCTGAAGGAGAAATCAGCATTGAAGATATGATTAAAAATGAGCGGGTTGTTGTAACAATTTCTCATTTGGGTTATATTAAAAGAACACCTATGAGTGAATACAGAACTCAATCCAGAGGTGGTGTTGGCTCAAAAGCTGCAGAAAAAAGAGATGAAGATTTTATGGAACATTTATTTGTTTCAAATACCCATGATTACCTACTGTTATTTACAACCAGTGGTCGTTGTTATTGGCTGAGGGTATATGAAATTCCGGAAGGATCTAAGACTTCTAAAGGCAGAGCCATTCAAAATTTATTGCAATTGCCTGAAAATGATAAGATTAAAGCTTATATCCCAATTGAAAATCTCACGGATCCAGAATTTTTAAATCATCACTTTATCATGTTTGCCACCAAAAAAGGGATAGTCAAAAAAACACCTTTGGAGGCTTACTCAAGACCAAGAGCTGGAGGAATTTTAGCTATTAGTTTTAAAGAAGATGATGAATTACTCGAAGCTAAACTGACAAAAGGTAATTCACAAATCATACTGGCTTCCAAATATGGTAAAGCTATAAGATTTAAGGAGACCGATGTGAGACCAATGGGTAGAACTGCCACTGGTGTTTGGGGTATGGAAATCGACGAAGATGGCTTTGATGAAATAGTTGGAATGGTTTGCGTGGAAGAAGGAGACGGCAAATTAATTTTGGCAGTTTCTGAAAACGGAATCGGTAAGAGAACCGATATTGATGAATATCGCATCCAAAGTAGGGGAGGAAAAGGAATAAAAACCATCAATGTTACAGATAAAACAGGCTATTTAATCTCCATCAAAGCAGTAACGGATATGGATGATCTAATGATTATCAATAAGTCTGGTCTCACTATACGTATGGCTGTCAAAGGATTGCCCATATCAGGTAGAGCTACACAGGGAGTGAAGTTGATCAATATTAAAAATGGTGATTCGATTGCTGATGTTTCTCTTATTGTTGATGGTCAGGTAGATGATGAAAATAACATTGATGATCAAACAGATGAGAATGGCACGGAAAATGTAGGTGATGTAACTGAATAAAAATAATTGAATTATGAGAAATACTATTTTATTACTTTCCTTTTTAATCACATTAACACAAATTTTTGCTCAGGTAAAATCAGGTACAAATGCCAGAATTGCCGCATACACAGCTTTAGAAGAGTATGGTATGAATCCAGCGCAAAAGGACCGACTTGAATACGCCATTGAAAACATCAGAATCGCTGCTCAGGATGAAAAAACTGCAGATGATCCCTCTACCTGGAGAGCCTATGGTATGATTATGACAAGAGCCGCTGCTGATGAGCAATTACAAAAAAAAGAATTGAGAGCCGGTATTGAAGCATTCGATGCTTATGAAAAATCTTTATCAATGGAAATTTCAAGAGCAGAAGTTAAAGGCAAAACAGCTGATAAAATTGCTGCTAAACAGGAATTTATTGATGGTTTCAGTCAAACTGCAATTGCATTATTCCGTCAAGGGGGCGTGGCATTTGATGCTAAAAAGTCAAAAGAAGCTCTTGATAATTATATTAGATTGGTGAAAATTCCTGTAATAACTCAGAATATGGATACTAAAAAGAAAATTAGTACCAGTTTTGAAAATGGAAAAGAAGTAATAGATATGTTGGCTTTAGCAGCTTATTATGGTGGTATTTCAGCATGTAGAATTGATAGTTTGGCCCAGGCGGAGGCTATATTAATGCCGGCTTTGAAAGATAAAAAATTAAAAGGATATGATGAAAAGTGCTTTTACGGTACTTTCTGAATCTTATTTAAAGTTAAAAAACTACGAAAAAGCAAGATCCACAGTTGCTGAGGCAAGAAAATTATATCCAACAGACAATGGACTTTTGATCACCGAAATTAATATTGCCTTACAAGAGGGGAGACTGGCCGAGTTGGAAGACCAACTCACGCTAGCAGTTAACGCTGACCCTAAAAATGTAACCTTGCATTTCGTAATGGGGAATATGTATGATGAATTATTCAGATCTAAAGTAGATTATGAAAAATGGCCGGTGTCTGAAGAAAATTTAAAATTAGGAAAGGAATTCTTTGCTAAAGCCTGTGTTTGGTATCAGAAAGCTTTGGATTTAGATCCAAAAGATTTTAATTCCGTATATTCTTTAGGTGCCATTCATGTAAATTTTTCAAACTATTTCGCCACATATAAGAATAAGAATGACAAACTTAAGAAAGACGAATTAGCAGCTGTGGACAAAGAATATTTTTCCTATGTTGACAAAGGATTGTCATATTTGTTAAAAGCTGAACAATTAGATCCAAATGATCTGGCTTTGATCAGAGCTTTGAAAGAAGTCTATACAAGAAAAAGTGATGAAGCCAATTATATGAAATACAGCAGTAAAGAAAAAGAATTGCAGAAAAAATAATTCAAATAAAAGCATAGAAAGAGAAGAGCTTGATAATTATCAGGCTCTTTTTTTATTAATAGAAATCAAATGAATTATAACAGATAAATAGGGCAACTATAAAATGTAAAAAAATCTATTTAACATAATATAAATTATAGGAATAAATAGGATTATTTAAAATCCTACGTATATTCCTGAGGCTTATCAGAATATAAGCAAATTCTTAGCTTATCAATTTTATTGTATCAATCTAAGATCAATCTGCCTGAGCTCTATATCTGTTTTTACAATTTGAACTTTTACTTGTTCACCTAATTTTATGGTTCTGGTACTCGACCTGATGAAATATTTATTTTCAGCTGGTTCAAATAAATCATACATAGATTCATATCTTACCAAACCTTCACAGTGATTCTCAATCATTTCCACAAAAATTCCATATTCCTGAATACTTACCACAACGGCATTAAAAGTTGCTCCCAATTGTTTTCCTAAAAGAGCTGCCTGCATGAGTTTGGTTGATTCTCGTTCGGCTTCCATGGCATGGCGTTCTTTTTTAGAAATATGTTTACAAAGTTCTTCTAATTTTTCAGCCTTGTATTTAGTTGGAATTTTTTGTAAAAAATCAAAGAATATACGATGTATTAAAACATCAGCATATCGTCTGATGGGTGAAGTGAAATGAACATAATCGCTGAAAGCCAAACCGTAGTGTCCGATATTTTCAGTACTATAGGCTGCTTTAGCCATTGTGCGGATAGCCATTTGCTGAAGAACATGTTCCTCTTTTTTACCATGACTTTCATCCATTAACTTGTTTAAAACCTTAGGAATCTGTGATTCGTCTTTTAGTTTTACAGGATAGCCTAAATAGCGGGCAAAACTCAGAAAATCCTCTACTTTTTCCATGTTGGGTGCATCGTGAATGCGATAAACAAAGGGAATTTTTTGTTGTGTATTTTTCCAATGTAATTGAATTTGTTCAGCAACTTTTCTGTTGGCAAGTAACATAAAGTCTTCCACCAGCATATGAGCTTCTTTTCTTTCTTTAACAAAGGTGGAAACCGGAGACCCCTCTGGATCAAGTTTGAATTTTATTTCTTGAGATTCAAAATTAAAGGCTCCTTTTTTAAGTCTTTCCTTTTTTAGTTTTTGAGCAACTTGATTCATTCTTATAATATCAACTGACCATTCATCCTCTTTTCCTTCGATGATTTCCTGAACTTCTTCGTAAGTAAATCTACGATTAGAATGTATCACAGTTTTTCCATACCATGAATCAACTAGATCCATTTCAATCGGATCAAAAATAAAGACCGCTGAAAATGTCAGTTTATCTTCTTGTGGATTTAAGGAACATAATCCATTTGAAAGAGTTTCGGGCAACATCGCTGCAACTCGGTCTACCAAATAAACAGAGGTTGTGCTTCTCTGCGCATTTTTATCCAATTCAGATTGATATGGTACATAATGCGAAACATCTGCGATGTGCACACCAATTTCCCAATTTCCATTTTCCAAAATTTGAAATGATAAGGCATCGTCAAAGTCTTTGGCTGTATCTGGATCTATCGTGCAGGTGTTAATTTGTCTAAAATCTCTTCTTTTTAAAATTTCTTCTTCAGATATATAACTTGAAATTTGATTGGCCTCTTCAACCACAGATGCAGGAAAAGAAATGTCAAAGCCATATTTAATTAGAATTGATTTCATTTCAATATCCAGGGAACCAGCTTTACCCAGGCTATGCGTAATTATACCATAAGGATGCGAACCTTGGTAGGCATCTGGCCATTCTGTAATTTTTACGATTACTCTGTCTTCATTCTGAGCCTGGATACTTGATTTTTTTTGAATTAAAATATCAAATGGCATTTGGGGATCATCTGTTCGAACAAAAGAAAATTGAGCATTGATAAAAAGTGTACCGGTGTACAGTTCTCTGGCCCTTTTTACAATTTCAAGCACCTCTCCTTCTGGTCTTCCATTGCCTTTTCGATGCCATTTAATTTGAACCTGATCACCCTTTAAGGCATTTAAAACTCTTGATGCGGGTATGTAAATATCTTGATCCAAACGTCCGTCATCGCATACTACATAAGCAGCACCACTTCTGATAGGATCAAAAATTCCTGTACACAAGCCTCTGCTGCCTGACTCTTCTTTTTTCTTTTTAACCGGATCTTTTTTTTGATCGGCCAAATGAATTGTCTCCACGTTTCTATTGAACTTGAATTTTTGTCCACCAGCTACCAAAACAAGAAATCCGCTGAGTAATAGCTGATCCAGACAAGCTTCAATACTATCAACATTATTGTCAATTCCCAGTTTCTTTTTAATGTCCCTGGCATTGTATCTGCCTTTCATGTCGGTAGTAAAGAGTTTTTTTATTTTTTTTTCTAGCTCATTAAATTTAATGATTTGCTGTGAGTTGTTTTTTTTTGATTTCATTTTTAATCTTCTACAATTTCTCCTTCTATGCTGATTTGCATAAATGTAATTTTCGGTTCTGTATGAATGATTTGTCCCAAAGAGCCTAGTTGACCTTCTCCCCTGTGTATAGACCAATCCTTGGCAATAGTACAAACCAATTGTTTTACGCCATCTTCCAGATAGACAGTTCCGGCAATAAGTTTGTGATCGATCAGTTTTCCTTTTTTATCAAAGGTGGCTAAGAAATAGGCGTTTCCTTCAAGAGAAGCCTCCCAATATATAATAGCGTGAAATTCTTTAATTTCCTTGATATGAAAACAAGCAGAAAATTCAGTAAAATCATCAGCGTTTTTCTGATCTAAAATGAAATGATAAATCCAGGCAGCATTGAGAGGTTCCTGTTCTGCCTCAATTTCTCTTATGGTTTCAGAATGTATACTGATTGGTAATTCGATTTCAGAAAACTGAGCTAAAAAATCTTTAAATTCCAATTCCTTTCTTTCTGGAATCACCCTAATTTTTTGTTCTTCCCCCTCCCCTTCTCGTTGTGAATCATGATGATGGTGGCCGCAATTTTCATGATCTTTATGTAATAATTTGAAAAACATGATTTAAAAATTTTTACAAAGTTCGTGAATTAAATTGAAGCTTTGTTATGAAATCTAAATTTTGTTCTCATTTCGATATTGATACAGAACAAAAGAAATTGAATACTTAGAAATAGAATTTAAAATTTATATATTCGCAGTGCTTTTTATTATAAATCTTTAAATTTAAGAGAAATGCCTTATTTATTTACATCAGAATCAGTATCTGAAGGACACCCTGATAAAGTAGCAGATCAAATTTCAGATGCATTGATCGACCATTTTATGGCTTTTGATCCTACTTCAAAAGTAGCTTGTGAAACATTAGTAACAACAGGACAAGTAGTTTTGGCCGGTGAAGTAAAAACAAAATCTTACCTAGATGTGCAATCTATAGCAAGAGAAACCATCAGAAGAATTGGTTATACAAAGTCTGAATATATGTTTGATGCCAATTCCTGTGGTATTTTATCAGCTATTCACGAACAATCCTCAGATATCAATCAAGGTGTTGAAAGAAAAAATCCTGAAGATCAAGGTGCCGGAGACCAGGGTATGATGTTTGGTTATGCCACCAGAGAAACAGATAACTATATGCCTTTAGCTCTTGACTTGGCGCATAAGATTTTACAGGAAATGTCTTTCATAAGAAACAATGAATTACATTTAATACCTTATTTAAGACCAGATGCAAAATCTCAGGTAACGATTGAATATTCTGATGATAACCAACCGCAAAGAATTGATACGATCGTTGTTTCTACACAACATGATGATTTTGATACAGAGGAGCATATGCTAGCTAAAATCAAAAGTGATATCATAAATATCGTAATTCCGAGAGTAAAGGCCAAGTCAAAACCAGAATTACAGGCTTTGTTTAATGATCAAATCACTTATCATATCAATCCAACGGGTAAATTCGTAATTGGTGGTCCACATGGTGATACAGGTCTTACAGGTAGAAAGATCATCGTAGATACCTATGGTGGAAAAGGAGCTCATGGTGGTGGTGCATTTTCCACCATAGGT
>CAZNNX010000106.1:0-10999 GCA_964574485.1 uncultured Saprospiraceae bacterium
AAAGAAATGGGAGCAAAAGGCATTGTTTCGGGTGCATTGCTTGCCAATGGGGAAATTGACATAGAAAAAACGTTAAAATTAATTGAAGCTGCTGATCCGCTTCCTTTTACCTTTCACAGAGCTTTTGATCTTTGTGTTGACCCTTTCTCTGGTCTGCAGGATTTAATTTACTGTGGCGTTTCTACTATCCTGAGTTCCGGTCAAGCGAATAGCGCCATAGAGGGTTTAGCCTGTATACAACAATTAGAAACAAAGGCTGCCGGACAAATCCAAATCATGCCCGGTGGGGGTATAAATCAAACTAATATCCAAGATTTTCTTCATAAAACTGAATGTAGAGTTTTTCACTTGAGTGCAAAAACATGGGTCGCTCAAACTAAAAATCCACAAAAACCACCGATGAATGGTAGTACCTCTATACCTGAAGATGGAATATACCAAAGTTCATCAGAAGAAATTAAAAAAATAAAAAATATATTAAACCAATATGAGATCTAATCTCCTGCTGTTGCTTTTACTTTTACTTTCACTTCAACTGCATGCTCAGACGAAGAGAAACTTACATGAAGGATGGAGTTTTAAAAAGATGGGCTCAGGTACATTTTTTAAAGCTCAGGTTCCCGGGACTGTCCAGGCGGATTTAATTCGGGCTAATCAAATTCCACATCCTTGGTATGGTCAAAACGAAAAAGAAATACAATGGGTGGAGAACGAAGATTGGGTCTATAAAAATCAGTTTAGTTTAAGCGACAACGATTTAACTGCAGATGACATTGAAATAAATTTCGAAGGACTTGACACCTATGCCGAGGTCTATCTCAATGGCGTACAAATTATTGAGGCAAACAATATGTTCAGGACCTGGAAGAAAAAAATAAAAAACTTGCTTCAACCGGGTATCAATGAAATTGAAATTCATTTTTTTTCTCCAATCAAAAGAAACATAAAAGAGCTCAGTTCTTATCCTCACAGGTTACCTGCCGGATCTGAGACAGGAACCTATCAAGTCAGCCCATTTGTTCGAAAAGCGGCCTATCATTTTGGCTGGGACTGGGGCCCTAGAATTGTTTGCATGGGTATTTGGAAGCCTGTTTATTTGGAATTCCACAGAAAGGCCTATTTTGAAAAAGTGCATGTGATACAAACAAAATTGAGCCCTGAGGAAGCAGAACTTGAATTTCATTTACATATTTACAGCTTTCGGGATCAAAACTTAAGTTTACAAATACAGCAAGAGAAATATCCCATTCAACTTAAAAATGGTATTCAGGAAATCAAAAAAACGATTCGGATCAAAAAACCTCAATTATGGTGGCCCAATGGATATGGGGAGCCACACATTTATAATTTCCCTGTTTATATCAAAGAAAACACAGATGTTATTGATTCTCACTCTCAAATTTGGGGCTTCAGAACTGCAGCCTTAATCCAGGAGGAAGATTCTATTGGTCAATCTTTTTATTTCAAAATCAATGGAAAAAAAATATTTGCCAAGGGTGCTAATTATATTCCACAATCACATTTTTTATCAGAGATTAATCAAACTGACTACAAAAATATCATTCATGATGCCAGACAATGTCAGATGAACATGTTGCGGGTTTGGGGTGGGGGAATTTATGAAAATGACCATTTTTACAATTATTGCGACTCCATGGGTATTATGGTTTGGCAAGACTTCATGTTTGCTGGTAGTTTATATCCAGAATTGAAATCCTTCCACGATAACATTGAAATTGAAATCAAAGAAAACGTTGATAGACTGCATATGCATCCCAGTATTGTTCATTGGAATGGCAACAATGAAATTGAAGTAGCCTGGTTTCATTGGGGCTGGCAAAAAACCTTTGGCTATACGGTTCAGGACTCTATTCAAATCTACAAACACTATCAGGAAATTTTTCAAAACAAGATAAAAATCTGGTTGCAGTCAATCATACCCAATGCTAATTACACACATACATCTCCCCTAAGTAATTGGGGGAAAAAAGAAAATTTCAACAGGGGATCCATGCATTATTGGGGCGTTTGGCACGGAGGTGATTCCTTTCCGCAATACAGGGAAAATGTGGGAAGATTTATGGCTGAATACGGATTTCAATCTTTCCCCAATCCTGAGGTAATTGAAACTTATTGTGGTTATTTTCCTGAAAATGAGCACGATGAATGCATTTCACACCGACAAAAAAGTTATGTTGGAAATTCTATGATACGAAAACAAATAGAAACTCATTTTGATAGTATTCTATCTTTTAAAGATTTTATTTATAAAAGTCAGGAGGCACAGGCCCTAGCTATGCAAATTGCTATTGATGCACATAGATTAAAAAAGAAGAGCTGTGGCGGTACTTTATTCTGGCAATACAATGATTGTTGGCCTGGCATAAGTTGGAGTTGCAGAGATTTTAGTGGACAGGCTAAAAAAGTAATGCAATTGTTGCCTACCTTATTTGCGCCCGTTGCAATTATACCTGAAGTCAGTCAGCAAAAAACTACTTTACATCTCTTGAATGATAGGTTTGAAGACCTTAAACTTGAAATAAAGATCTTCAAAAACGATCTGCTCATTGTTCAAAAAATATTAAATGCCTCAGCAGATTCTTTACAAATTCTTGATACATTCGAAAACTTCAATAGTCTGACTGCAGAAATTTACCAGGATAAAAAACTTATCTTTACTCGAAATTTTAAATAAAATGTTGGTTACCATAACATCAATTCGATTAAAAAATCCGTTTTACTTTTTCATTTTATCATACTGGGCATTAAAAATTCATTTTCAATTAAAAAAAAATGGGTTTATAGCTTTCAGAAAAAAAGGGTTAGGCAACCTTCACTATACCATAACCGCTTGGAAAGATGAAGAACAGATGCGTAATTTCTTTCAAGATGGAGCACATCGTAATGCCATGAAAAAAACTTCTCTAATAGCCAAAGAGGTCTGCACCTTTACCTATGAGACAGACCAAATGCCAGACTGGGAGGAGGCTATCGCTTCATTAAAAAATGGAAAAAAAATGGCGTTATGAAGATTCAGCTATTTAGAGTGAATCGGTTCACATAAATTCTTTAATTTTACATGTAAAAGAAAAATGATGGAAAAGCCATTGATAAATAAAGTTGCCCAAAGTGAATTGATTACTATCAACCTGGAGCAATATTATCCGGAGAGAGGCATTTTTATTTTTGATATCAAGGACTATCTGTTTCGTGGATTGATACTCAAAGAGAAGGATTTTCGGGCTGCTCTTGATGCATATGCATGGGATCAATTGAAAGGTAAACACCTGGGAATCTACTGTTCTGCAGATGCAATCATTCCCACATGGGCTTATCAATTGGTTGTCGTAAAAGCCCAGCCCTTTGCCAGCTCTATTCATTTAGGTAATGAAATGACTGTTATTAAAGAATGCATGCTAGAACATATCAGCGAAATTGATTTTAGCATATTTCAAGACAAGAAAATCGTTGTAAAAGGTTGCAGCAACAAACAGGTACCTGATGCCATTTATGTAAAATTAACTGAAAAGCTTTTACCCTTTGTCAGGAGCCTTATGTTTGGTGAACCCTGCTCCACTGTACCCCTTTACAAAAAAAAATAAGATGAAAGTTAGTATCCTTTATTTCATTACAGCCTTGACCATTCTTTGTGGATTTTTCCTTATAAGTTCCTATGTTTTACCAGAACCCAAGGATAAAGAAACCCAACATAAAATTCAAGAACTAAGATTACCCAGATTACCCGTTAAAATGGACTTTGCAGGTGAGGCTGTTCCCCTACAGGATGCTGAGACCTTAGAAAGAATTGACAGGGAAATTATTTCCATTTGCTTCGGACATGCTACTGTGATACAGAATTTAAGATTTTCTGTTCGATATTTCAGCTATATGGAAGAAATCTTTAAAAAATACGGTATCCCGGATGATTTTAAATACTTGGCTGTAACAGAAAGCAATCTAAGGAATGTTACATCATCAGCGGGAGCTAAAGGTGTTTGGCAGTTTATGCAAGGCACAGCAAAAGATTTTAACCTGATTGTAAACCAAGAGGTAGATGAAAGGCTTAATTTTTTCAAATCAACCGAGGCTGCTTGTCAATATTTAAAAAAGTTGAAGGACAAATTTGGTTCCTGGACTCTGGCGGCGGCCGCCTATAATTGTGGAGAAGGCAGAATCAGTGAAAGAATGAAAAGTCAGGAAATGGAAAATTATTATGACTTATACCTTCCTGAAGAAACAATGCGCTATGTTCCCAGGATTTTAGCATTCAAAGAAATTTTAAAAAAGCCTGAATCCTATGGCTTTCATTTACAAAATGATGACTTTTTACCTGCATTTCCTACCTATAAAAAAGTAATAGTAGACAGCACGATAACTCAATGGTCGGCATTTGCCAAAAATCAGGGACTAAGTCTAAAAAAATTAATCTATCACAATCCTTGGATACTTTCTAATTCTTTGATTAACAAGGAGAAAAACTCATTTGAAATTCTTTTGCCTGTAGAATAAAAAAAACTGATATTAAAAAAATATCAGTTTTGTGCCCAAGACAAGATTCGAACTTGCACACCCTTGCGGGCGCTACCACCTCAAAGTAGTGCGTCTACCAGTTTCGCCACCTGGGCATTGTAGACAAATAGCTAGTCAAATTTATTACAATAGTCTCAAAAAAAAAATATTTAATTCGATTTTCTCTTCTAATGTATAGTAGATGGGGATTTTACTCAGTTTAAATTAATACTGTTCATTAAAAAAATTGATATTATAGTTTTTAAAATATTCAATAAATAAAATTTAATTTTACGAAGTGTTAAAATTTTAATATTTACCCATGAATTATACTTTTAACCAACTCAAAGTTTTTACCAAAATTGTTCAACACAAGAGTATTACCAAAGCAGCCGAAGAATTGTTTTTGAGTCAACCTGCCGTATCTATACAATTGAAAAATTTCCAAGATCAATTTGATTATCCTTTGGTTGAAATCATCAACAAGAGGCTCTACGTCACAGAATTTGGGTTTGAAATAGCAAAAGCTGCAGAGAATATCCTGTATGAATTAGAGTTGTTGGATAGTAAGACTGCCTACAAAAAAGACAAACTTAAAGGCAAATTTAAGATAGCCTCTGTTTCCACTGGTCAATATGTTATCCCAAGTTTTTTATCTGAATTTCTGGCTACAAATAATGAGATTGAGGTTGAATTGGGAATTTCCAATAAAATGATTGTTTTGGATGCACTTTCAGCTAACGAGGTTGATTTTGCCATCATTTCGAATATTCCAAAAAATTTGAAGGTGAATCACTTAAGATTGGCCTCCAATTATCTGCACTGGGTATGTAATTCTTCTGTTGAAATCAAAGAAAATACGCTAGATTTCATCAAAAAAGCTCCTTTGATCTTCAGGGAACATGGTTCATCCACCAGATTAAGAATGGAACATTTTCTAAAAGAAAACAAAATAAATGATTTCTGCAAAATAGAAGTAACAGCTAATGAAGGAGTAAAACAATCGGTTATTTCCAATATTGGTATTTCACTCCTACCCTTGATTGGGTTGAGAAGTGAACTCGACAACAAAGTGCTTCAGATCATTCCTGTTGAAGGAACGCCGATTCATACAGAATGGTATATTGTTTGGCATCCTATGAAAAAATTATCTCCAGTGGCTGAGGCATTTCTAGCCTTTTTGGATGAAAAAAGGGAAGCAATTGAAAAAGCTAACTTCTCCTGGATTACGAATTATTTGAAGTAGAAGATTTATGCCATGTTATGAAAAACCTTTTGGACATCGTCATCGTCTTCAAATTTTTCTATTAATTTTTCTAGATCTTCTTTTTGTGCCTCAGTTAAGTCTTTGGTGACCTGTGGAAATCTTTGCAATGTAGCCTCTTTTACTTCAATTCCCAACTCCTCTAATTTGGCCTGCATGGCACCAAAGTCATCATAGGAAGTATATACATAAACCTGATCTTCGGAAATTTCAATTTCCTCTGCTCCCCCATCAATTAATTCCAATTCTAAATCATCAAGATTTTTTTCTCCTAGGTCAAAAATAAACTCACCTACTCGATCAAACATAAACGATACGGAGCCACTTGTTCCTAACCCACCTCCTGATCGATTGAAATACAAACGCATATTGGCAACAGTCCTTGTCGGATTATCCGTTAAAGTTTCAATAATAAAAGCAATTCCGTGGGGACCAAAACCTTCATAAACCACTTCAGATAAGTCTTCAGCATCTTTTGAGGAAGCTTTTTGAATGGCTTTTTCAACATTGGCTTTGGGCATATTTGCAATCTTGGCACTTTGAACTGCTAGACGAAGACGAGGGTTGGTAGATGGTTCAGGGCCGCCTTCCTTTACAGCGAGAGATATTTCCCTTCCAATTTTGGTAAACATTTTGGACATCTGTCCCCAACGTTTCATTTTTCTTTCTTTGCGATATTCAAAAGCTCTTCCCATTTCTTTAATCTTTTTATTTTTTACAAAAATAAAATTTGCTGTATTTACTTGAAAGTTATTTTAATTATTTTCTAATGTTTGGATAATTTAATTCAAACCATTCAATAGTAGATTTCAATCCTTCATAAATAGGCGTGAAGACAAACTGCGGGCACAACTCTTTCAACCTACTGTTATCAGATGGTTTTCTGAACTGACCATCAGGTTTATCTTTTAACCAAATCACTTTACCCTTAAACTGTAATAATTGCACAATCATGTCTACCAGATCAGCTATAGACACTTCCTCTGAGGTAGATAAAATAAGAGGTTCCTCAGCAGTGTAATGGTCCAATGCCCATTCTGTAGCCAGGGCTACATCTTTTGAGAAGATAAATTCTCTTAAGGGTTTACCAGTTCCCCAAACTTCCAAATCTTTACCTGTCTCCCTGGCGAGATAGCATCGGTGAATCAAAGTAGGAACCACATGACCTTGCTCGAGGTGAAAAAGATCATTTGGACCATAGATATTGGTTGGAATTACTGATTTATAATCCAAACCATACTGTTCTTTATAAGCTCTAATCTGAATATCAACCATTCGCTTGGCATAGGCGTAGGCATCATTGGAATGGTGCGGTGGGCCTAAATGAATTTTTCCCGGGGTTAGTGGATAAGTTACTTGATCCGGAAACACACAAGTGGATAAGAAAGCGACCATTTTCTTTACCCCATAGAGCCTGCATGCTTCTATCACAAAGGTATTCATCAAAATATTTTCTCGAAAAAAATCACCCTTATAATGCATGTTTGCCCAAACGCCTCCAACTTTTGCAGCTGTATGGATTAACTCTTCCGGCTTGTAAGTCTCAAACATTTTCTGAACCTCTGTCCACTGACACAAATCAAAATCATTTCTCCCTATTTTCACATCGCCTTTCAGAGCAGAACCGACCATACCGGTTCCCCCAGTAATTAACCTAAGACCCATAGAATTACCATTGTGGATTTTGATAAAATTCCATCCAATAATCTACCATTTCATCCATCATTTGTTCAAAACTAATTGATGGCTGCCAACCTAATATTCTTTTAGCCTTGGAAGCATCCCCTTTCAAATCTTTCAATTCTTCCGGTCTGTAATACTTTTGATCCGTTTTAAGGTGTTTTTCTTTATCCAATCCTAATCTTTGAAACACATAATCAACTAAATACTGTACGCTATGAGACTTTCCTGTAGCACAGACAAAATCATCTGCTTGATCATGTTGTAACATCATCCACATCGCCTGTACATAATCCTTGGCATGCCCCCAATCTCTTGTTGCCTCTAAATTTCCCAAAACCAAATGATCTGCCTTTCCTAATTTGATTCGAACAGCTTCCTTGGCTACCTTGTTTGTGACAAAATTTGAACCTCTTCTGGGCGATTCATGATTGAATAAAATTCCATTAGAAATGAACATTCCGTATGCATTTCTATAGTTTTTGCAAATGTTATGAGAAAAAACTTTGGCACAACCATAAGGTGAAACTGGATGTAGGGCTGTGGTTTCTCTTTGAAAACCATCCTCGTCAATATTATTTCCAAACATTTCTGAGGAACTAGCCTGATAAATTTTTGCACTGGGGCAAATCAACCGAACAGCTTCGAGTAATCTGAGTGTACCCAAACCAGTAATTTCTGCAGTATATAAGGGTTGATCGAAACTAATTCTTACATGCGACTGCGCTGCCAAATTGTAAATTTCATCGGGTTGAACCAATTGCAGCACACGAACTAAAGAAGCCATATCCAAAAGATCAGCATATTCCAGTTTCAAATGTGGATGGCCATAGACAGATTGTAATCTATAGGTTTGATTTTCAGAAACAGAATTTCTCTTTAGAATACCCCATACCTCATAGCCTTTATCCAAAAGAAATTCAGTAAGATATGATCCATCCTGACCATTAATGCCCGTTATAAGTGCTTTTTTCATTGTTTATATTCTTTCAAGCCTTAAAATTACAAAAAAAAGAATTTTCAACAAGTTTAATTCAAGGAGCCAGATTTCCTCTCTTCAAGGCCTGAAAAACAATTCTGAGGTGTTCATACAAGGTTGGCACAAGTCCAAAATGTTTGATCAAGATTCTAAAACGCTCCTTCCAGGAAGCTTTTCTATGTTGTGCAGAAATACCCCCCTTCAAAAAGGAACAGAGTATTATACCACTATCCTTACAGGTTTTTGCTTTTTTTAATATGCGTATTGTCCAATCTAAATCTGCCACTAATTTAAATTCTTCAAAATTATAGGGCTCCCATATTCTTCTGTGGGGCAACATAGCCTGATGGCAGATTACCATACCATTTCTGAAAGATTTCCAACTTAAATGGGTTGACTCGGGGTGTTTCTTATGCCAGGGAATGATTTTACCATCTGTATCTACTATTTTCACCATACCATAAACAAAATCTTCCCCTTGATAATTTTCAAAAGCAATTCGCAGCACATCGGGCGATTCGGCAATGTCTCCAGCATGTAAAAACCAAATAAAATCTCCAGTGGCGGCTCTCATTCCCTTGTTCATCGCATCATAATTGTTCTTATCTTTTTCAGAAATGATTCTGTCTATATGATTTGCATAATTGGATAAAACAGAGAGGGTTCCATCTTTACTTTTGCCGTCCACAATGATGTATTCAATATGAGGATAGTTTAAAGCAATAACACTCTCTACAGTTTTAGCAACAATATTCTCACAGTTGTAGGTAACTGTAATAATTGAAATTTTAGGAAAATGGGCCTCGTTATGATTCATTATTTATTGTAAAAAATCTTCAAATGTAAAAAAAGTACTATACCCTTTTTCCTTAAAATAATTTTTTGTCTCATCTACAGTACGATTGCTACTAATGAGGACAAAGTCTCCTCCCCAGGCACCCAATGATTTAATCTCTCCCCAAAAGTCTGAAAAATATAAATCCTTTGCTCGGGGCCTTTTCAAAATTTCTACCAAAATAGCCTCATGTTCTCTTATCAGCTCATCAAATACAGACAAAAAACTTGCTCGCAACATATTGTGTGTTATTTGACTGATTCTGTTAAGATGTTGCCTTCTGGTATCTATTGGGCAGATTTGGTAGTTTACGAGTGCTTCTCTGCTATCTTGTTTTTGATTTAAATGGAGAAAAAACAACTGATTGTGAAAGCTTGGGAAAAAATGTACGAGCTCAACTTCTGGATTGCCATTCCATTTTCTATAAATAATAGGCCCCTCAGCTGTTGCTGCAGCAATATCATACCCCGAACCTTTAAAACTAAGTTCCAGCAAATCGTATGCTGAAACATGAGACCATTGAGATAGAAGGCTTATCAAGGTGGAACTTGATCCCAAGCCCCAATCTCTGGGAAATTCGAGTTGGGTGGTGATTTGTTTTCCTTCCAGTTTCTGCAAAAAATTTGATTGTAATCGAACAACAGCTTGCAAAATATCTTTCAATTTATCAACTACAATAGCAGAATCTGCATTTGTAAAATTTTTTATTTCCAATCCTGGTAAATGAAAAACTACCTCAAACCAGAGTGAATTATCAGCATTGTAACTGCGCCAGATACATTCGTCTTTTGGCCCTTCATGATCCTCCACAATTAATTTCTGTCCAAATTTCACAGGCAAGGCAAGAGCACTGGCTCCCTCGGTAACAAAATACTCAGCACTTAATAATACTTTGCCCTTGGCATAATATTGAGTTCTGTTCATTTGATTTTCATATAAAAAGAATGAGCAAAGGTTTTATATTTACACAAAAGTATGAATTAATATGGAAAGCAAACTGAATCTTAAAACCCTAGTCTATATATTTTTAAGTTTATGTTGGATTGGTTCAGGAAATTTGTTATCTCAGCCATTGATTTCTGATATCCAAGCCTATGATTTATTGGTTTTTGAAAAAAGCGAAACCAAAGAAATGAGATTTATACGATCTGGTGCCAAGATTCGTTACAGGTTGTATTCACAACCTTCAACCGTACAGAAGGGCATTTTACAAAAAGTTACCATGAACGCCATGTTTGTTGACGGTATTGAGGTTGCTTTGTCTGATTGCATGCAAATTTCAGGCAGAGTGAAAACAAAAAAAGAATTGACAGGGGGAATTTTACTCGGTTTGGGTTTAGGAAGTCTTCCTTTTGGGGCCACGCTTGCACAATTACGTTTGGATGGCAAGATCATCATTGGAGGTCCAATACTGGTTGGTGCCAGTGTAGCTTTAATTGGTACTGGAATATATTTGATAAGTTCATATAAAACTTTCAAAATGACAAAAGGCTGGTCTGTTTATGGGGGTAGAATGGAGTATGGTCAGGTGTTGACACCCAGAAATTAATTCCCGGTTTGTTTGCCCTAAGCTATTCAGATTTTCCGATATACCGAAAACTTTCGGGGTAACCTTGGATTTTTAGGCAGCAAAGGAGGCCTGGTTTTAAACCCAGGACCGTTTTCAGCTCCGGCGGTGCTGCCTGTTCCTAGCCACTAAGCAAAAACGGAAATTAAGCCACATCGTGCTGAG
>CAZNNX010000107.1:0-10885 GCA_964574485.1 uncultured Saprospiraceae bacterium
ACATTTATTAAGCCCTTCACAAAAAAAACACCTTGCAAGCAATTAACTTACAAGGTGCTAAAGTTTTTTTGGTGGTCCCAACAGGGCTCGAACCTGTGACCCGCTGATTATGAGTCAGCTGCTCTAACCGACTGAGCTATAGGACCTATATTCGGATGGGCAAAGTTAGAAAAAAATTCTTTTCTAACAAGAAGTTCCTTATTTTTTCTTCTTAACAAATGGAAAACTATACTGTTTCTGGGCAATTAGCAGTTCCAATACATAAGACTGTTCCTCCAAGCCTTGCATGTCTATTTCCATCACCTGTTTCCCCGCAGCCAATTCATTACCCCCATTCAAAATCAACCTTCCACTCAAATCATAAATCTTCCAGGTCAATTTTTCTGCTACGCTAAGCTCCAGATTGACATACAAGGTTTGATTGACCGGATTGGGAAAAATAGAAGGCTGATTTGCTTCCGCTATCTCCTGCACCCCAGTGTAAGGAGCAGATCCATCTGGTTTAATAATGGTAAATGCATCATGAGTTTGACCATCAGATTTAAGATAGCTGACATCCATGCGGTTTCCGTTGACATCAATCACTAAAGAACCATAGGCACTGGATCCACCATCGCTGGCAATCATTACTGGATGGTTCAAAGAAGCGCCATTCTCGCTACTTCCCGAATTTCCGCAAACTACATAAATCGTACCATCGTTTGTACCATTCAGGTATTTGGTATAATGCTGACCTGTGTTGAAATTGCCCGAATTGTTACTGATCGTATGCGTATTGTTGTTAAAACTAAAAGAGAAACCGTAATGTCCCTTGATAAGTTTACTCCTCTCATATACATGGCTATGACCACTCAGCACCAAATCAACATCGTATTGCTCTAAAATAGGCAACACATTTTGCCTCATAGCCAACATGAGCAATTCCCAAAAATCATCAGAATTGTGAGAACCCTTGCTGTAGGGCGGTTGGTGAAAATAACATATGATCCACTCTTTGTTGTTAGCTTGCAAATCTTGTCTCAACCAGTTTAACATGGTGGAATTGCTGCTGCTTGTCCAAGCCTGCAACTCACTGTTTAAGCACACAAAATGTACATTACCATAGTCAAAGGAATAATATAACTCCGTATTGCTCGCCAATCCACCCATCTGTCCCTGCGTAGGAAAGTTGAGGATATCATAGTAGGGGCCTGTATGTTGTGTAGGCGGGTCAAATCTGTTTACACTGTTGTAATCGTGATTGCCGGGCGTACTTACAAAAGGTAGATATCTGAACAGACTGTCATACACCTGAAAAACATATTGCTGGTATTGTTGGTCAGTACCATCCGGATAGGCATTATCTCCAAGCATGATTAGCAAATCAGTTTCTTTTGTACTTGTATGCTGCAAAAAACTTTGATATACATCTCTTTGTCCCTGATTGCCCTTTCCAAAATCGCCTATGGCCCAAAAACGAAAGGGTTTAACTGTACCTGGACTAACAGCCGTTGTAAAATGCTGATTGACTCTGTTTTCCAAAACCTGAGTGCTTGTGCCAATCTGATAATAGTAACGCGTGTCCGCTGCCAGGTTGCTAATCTGTATAAAGTGATTTGTTTTCAAACTACTATCTACAACCATCTGGGAAAAAACGCCGGACTGGGTTCCGTAATTTACTCTCGAGCTGCTGGGTATATCAGTTCTCCAACAAATTTGAATGGAATTATGTGTTTTTACCTGTAAATAGGGCCCACGTACAACATTTTGCGCGCTTATCAACTGTACTACAAAAAGGCAAATGATAAGAATGTTTTTCATAACTTTTTTTTTGAAGATAGATACCACGGTTCTGTTAACGAATAATAGAAGATTAACAAATTGTTAGATTTTCCTTTTCAGTCATTTTGTCAGCATTATGTATGAAATCAAAAAGGCATAATATTTGAAAAATGTTAAATCATGATGAGTACTGATAAAAATAAGAAAATAAAGCATATCCTATTTGATTTGGGTGGGGTATTGTTGAATTTAGAAATGAATAGAACCTGGCAGGCCTTGCAGTCTTTTGTATCAGAAGAAGAATACCAGATGAAATGGAATGCATGGGTGGAAGATCAGGTTTTTGAAAACTATGAAAAGGGTATTTTGAGCGAAGCTGATTTTTTATTGCGCTTATCTCAAGATCTAAAACAGGAGGAGGATAAAATAGCAGAGGCTTGGTCTCTCATGTTGTTGGATTTTCCCTCAGCAAGATATCAGCTTTTGGCAGATTTGAAAGAATCTGGATATCGATTGTACTTGTTGAGTAATATCAATAGCATACATCTGAGAGATGTACGGAAAAATTTTGAGAAGGAACACCAACGCTGGTTTTTGGAATCTTATTTTGAAAAGATTTACTACTCTCATCTGATTGGAAGAAGAAAACCCGATAAGTCAACCTTCGAATTTGTTTTGCAGGATGCTAAGATAAAGGCAAGCGAAACACTATTTATTGATGACAATGCAGAAAACATAAAAACGGCTGAGTACTGTGGATACCATGTAATCCACCATCCAGCCAACACCGATCTATACAAATCGCTCACAACTCAAATTGATTGGCATGAAAAAAATAGCTAACATTTTACAAATGATCCTGGTTTTCATTGGGTTGTTTGTCCAACAAATATTCGGACAGAACCAAGATACCCTGGAGAAAACCTTACTATGGGAGATTTCCGGAAAAGGAATCAAAAAGTCTTATTTATTTGGTACCATACATATGATCAAGGCCACAGATTTCTTTTTTAGCAAAGAAATGGAGTCTGCATTAAAAAAATCAAGGCAATTGGTAACGGAAATTGATTTGGGTAATCCGATTGAAATGAGTTTGCAAATGATGTCTTTAGCTCCTATGAAAAATGGAACGACCTTAGCCACTCTCTTAGCTCCGGAAGATTATGAGATCATTCGAAATTATTTTAAAAATTCAAAAAATCAGAATCTGCAGTTAATGCCCTTTGAGGTGCTGGAAAAATGGAAGCCAATTCTTTTGCAATCTTTTTTGTACGAAGATTTGATTGATGGTGAAATGAAGGCCTATGAAATGGAACTTATGCAAAAGGCAGCCCGGGAAAAGATGAAAACAGGTGGTTTGGAGACAGTAGCAGAACAAATACAAGTTTTTGAAAAAATAGATTATAAGCAGCAGGCTGAAGAACTTGTTGATATGATAAAAAAAATGAAAGATCTGGACAAAACGGCAGAAACTGATTTTCAAAAACTTACAGAATTGTATCAGAGTCAAGCCCTCGATGCAATGGTTGATTTCTCAGAAAATGAAGGGTTTGCCAAAATTAAGGATGCAGAACAGGAATTGTTGGTAAATCGCAATCTGCGGTGGATTCCCAAAATACTATCCTTTTCCCAAAAGGAAAAAGTCTTTTATGCTGTAGGAGCAGCGCATTTGGGAGGTCCGCAAGGTGTAATCCGATTATTAAGGAGAAAGGGTCTGACTGTTAAACCTGTGTTTTCCTCAGGAAGCTAAAACTTGGTGCAAGACCTCATGAGATTTTAACTGAATCTGATAGGTATGGTACTGATAGAATTTCAACAAGGCATCAATAAAATCTTGTCTTTCTTTTGATTTCATGGGAATCAGACTCGTATCAGCGGCAGATAATTGCAGAAATTGTAAGAGAAAAGAGCTGTTTTCAATACTGAAATAACAGCCTTGTAAAGGGATTTCTTCCTGGAAAATACCTTCAGCATAGTTAAAATAAAAGCTTTTTGTTTTGGGTCTGAAGTATTCAAAATCAGGCGAGAAGCCCAGGTATTTGCTAAGTTTACAGAGAAAAGAAAGGTGCATGTTGGATACCTTACCTTCAAATTGATCCAATAAACTAAAGCTTTGAAACAAAAACTGGAATAGGGCAGGGGAAGATTCCGATTCCCGAATGGTTTTTTGTGCAATTTCAATCATAAACATGCCCACAGCTCCTTTGGTGATATCAAAAGGTATATGGCGGTAGAGCAGAAATGGTTTGATTTCCTTCACGCGATGTATGGATTTATTCTGCTTTTGGTAAACAACCATTTCAACCCAACTCATCGGTTGAACAAGAGCCGGGCCAATTTTAGACTTTTGTTGCCTGACACCACTCAAAATATAGGTATGTAAACCCAATTCCTCTGTGTAAATATCACAGATGACACTGGTCTCAGAGTACTTAACTGTTTTGAAAATAATTCCCCTTAAGGTTTGAAGCATGATTTGATTTTGAATAAAATAAATCGACTTGTTTTACAAATTTAGTAAAATGAAAACATTTTTATTGATTTCCCTGCAAATTATCTTACTTTTGAAACAAATAGTAACTTTTACAAACAATACGTTTGCATTGCTATGCGAAATGAACATCTAAATTCTGATAAAGATTTTCTCAGCGACTCTGAAAAACAAATAGAGAAAGCACTGAGACCCCAACTGCTAGACGACTTTAGGGGTCAAGGCAAAATTGTAGAGAATCTGACGGTGTTTATTCAAGCAGCCAAACAAAGAGGAGAAGCCTTAGATCACGTATTGATGCATGGACCCCCGGGCTTAGGTAAAACTACATTGTCGCTGATTATTGCGAATGAATTGGGTACAAATATTAAAATAACTTCCGGACCAGTTTTGGAAAAGCCCGGAGATTTGGCCGGATTGTTAACTAATTTAGCAGAGGGAGATGTTTTATTTATCGATGAAATTCATAGATTAAATACAGTAGTGGAAGAATACCTGTATTCAGCTATGGAAGATTATCGAATAGATATTATGATAGATTCTGGTCCGAATGCCAGAACCATCCAAATTGCGCTGAACCCATTTACCCTGGTAGGCGCCACCACCCGAAAAGGTATGTTAACGGCACCTATGCGTGCCCGCTTTGGCATAGATTGTCTCTTAGACTATTATGACCAGCAAACATTGATTAAGATTATTAAGAGATCCGCCCAAATATTAGGTGTTCCCATAACAGAAAAAGGAGCTGTCGAGATTGCTTCCAGAAGCAGAGGAACGCCCCGAATTGCCAATGCGCTCTTGAGAAGAATACGTGATTTTGCTCAAATCAAAGGAAATGGAACTATTGATGATGAAATTGCTAGATTTGGACTGGATGCCCTCAATGTTGATAGCGCAGGTTTGGACGAAATGGATAATAAAATTTTAAGAACTTTGATCGAAAAATTTCAAGGGGGACCTGTGGGACTAAGTACCATTGCAACAGCAGTGGGTGAAGATGCCGGCACAATTGAGGATGTGCATGAACCCTATTTGATTCAGCAAGGTTTTCTCAAAAGAACACCCAGAGGTAGAGAGGCAAGTGCTAAGGCTTTTTTACATCTCGGGTATCCTCCCATTGAAAAAACGGGATCTTTATTCTAATAAAACAGCTGATTTTCCATTACCCCCATTCCAAAAAGTGCATAATCAAATCTAACAGGATCTTGCGCATCCATAATTTTGAGATTTTGAGTTAACTCCTTTACTGCAGTCCAATCTCTTTGTTTTCTATTGAGTAAGCCAAGTTTTCTTGCCACCCTTTCTACATGAACATCAAGCGGAATCATTAGTGCTTCGGTAGGAATATTTTTCCAAAGACCAAAATCAACACCGCCCTCTCTGGATCTACACATCCAACGTAAAAACATGTTGAGCCTTTTGCAGGTAGAACCTTTCATGGGATCAGAAATATGCTTTTTCGTACGTTGAGGCACATCTTCCAATGAAAAAAAGAAGTGGTGGAAATGATGTAAGGAGCTTTCTGCAGTCCATTTTTCTGAGCTTTGATTTTGCAAAAATGCAGTTTCCAAACTTTTATGATGCGTATAGTACCAACGGAACCAAGCAATGAAGTAGAGACTGTCCTCTGGTTGAAAAGTGCGGTGCTTAAATGTTTCTATTTTTTTTAAGTCCGCTTCCTTGTGATTCATTATGAAATCAAAAGGGGCCCGATCCATCAAATCTAACAGATGATTCGCGCTGTTGATGATTGAACTTCTCTTTCCCCAAGACAAAATGGCAGTCCAGAAAGCGCTGATTTCTATATCTTGTAGCTTTGAAAACTGATGAGGAATTGAAATAGGGTCTGAGGAAATAAAATCGGTTTGATGGTATCGATTAAATTCCCTTTCCAGTAATTTTTGAACTGCATCTGTCATTTTTCTATCAATCTTGCATTGTCTTACATTTCTCTCCTTGCAATTGAGCTTCCTTGCTTTTGTTGTTTTTCATGAGTAAATCCTGATAGAAGAAGCAATGTTTTGCACAAGGTTTAAGTTGAAAAGCTTTTTCTGCCCAGCTTTCAATTTTTTTGAGTATGTCAGGATTGCTGGTTAATTGAACTAAGGGTAATCCTAATACATAATATTGATGGGGATCTGTTTTGCCAAATTTGGAAAGGTATTTTTCTGCAGCGGAAAAAGCGGGATCTGCCAATCTTTTTTTGTAAAAATATCGAAAATCAGCTAATAAGGAATACGCCATAAACTGATCAGGAAAAGCTTTTTTCATATTGTTTTTTGCAGTTGAAAGCAGTTCGGGACTTTCAAACTCCACAGCTTTATCAACTGTTGCATCGCAAGCTTTTCTGACTTTCATTCTTAGTAAGGAGTCTCCTTTCAGCGCTTTGATGGCAGACATGTTTTGGATTAATTTGTCATAAACAGAACCATCAGATTCAACGGTGAAATCATAAATAAACTCTAAGACAGATTCATTGTTTACATCTTTTTGGGATTTCAGATATTCATTGGCAATTTTAAGGAAAGGCTGACCAGAAACCATGAGAGAATAAGCAAAAGATCTTAATAATTCAGGACTGCGATCGCCGTTTTCATACGCCTCCTCAAAATTTTTACTTTTATCATTCTTTCCTAAAGACATTTTTCCTATGGCCATTAGTTGCTCCGCCTGAACAGCACCAACTTGCACATGAATGATTTCACCCGTTTCATCGATAAAAAATAAGCTTGGGTATGCAGTAACCTTATATTTATTGGATAGGTTGGGGCCTTCTCCCTTCTCCATATCTATTTTGACATTGATAAAGTGTTTATTAAAAAAATCTCCAACTTCCTTTTGTGTAAAAACATCTTTTGCCATCTTTTTGCAAGGACCGCACCATTCTGCATAGGCATCCATGAAAATAATCTTATGTTCTCTTTGAGCCAAATTTAGAATTTCTTGCCATTTCTTATCTTCAAAGTTAATACCGCTTTGAGAATTTGCAAATGGGACGAAAAAAGAGAAAAAGAAAACGAATAGTATCGGATAAGCTTTCATTGTTATTATCTTTACGAAAGATGAATTTATTTAACAAAAATAGTAAAATCATTTCTGTATTTAATCAAACCAAAATCAAGCCAAATAAATTATGACAACATTAAGTGAAAAAATTGCAGAGGCGCTGAAAGAAGCAATGAAAAACAAGGATGAAGCCAGGAAGAGAACCATTCGTGCTATTAAATCACAAATTCTTTTAATGCAGACAGATGGCTCTGGTTTAGAAATTACTGAGGAAAGGGAAGTTAAGATGTTACAGACCATGTTAAAGCAGAGAGAGGATTCTGCCGCTACCTATCTGAGCGGAGGGCGAAATGACCTGGCAGCAGTGGAGCAGGAAGAAATAGAAATCATTAAAGAATTTTTACCGAAACAATTGTCAGAGTCTGAATTGTCAGACTTCATCCAAAAACTCATTTCAGAGTTGGGGGCAAGTGGACTTAAAGATTTGGGAAGAGTAATTGGTGAGGCCAATAAAAGACTTTCTGGCCAATCTGACGGCAAGTCTATAGCCACAGCAGTAAAATCCCTTTTAGGCGCTTAATGTGGTACGATGTACTTAGTGGAATTCTTTTGCTGTATAGTGTTTATATAGGCTATAGGAATAGTATTTTTAAATTAGGCATCATAATACTACTGATGGTTTTACACTTCTTGTTTTTATCATGGATTGTTCCTGATCTAACTCAATTTCTTTGGAATTCCTTGGGTACACGGTACAGGTATCTACCCTTGATTTTATTTCTTACCTTATTTGCAGCCGGGATTTATTTTATCATCAGGATTGGCTTACATATGTTAAAATCTATGAAAAAGGGAGTGCAATCCCTTCTTAGTTTAGTTTTTTCTACCGCAGTTATGTTCACCTTTTTCTCATTTATAATCAGTTTACTTACCCATTTTTTCATTCAGGTAGGGTTCGTAGACTTGAAGAAGCTGGAAACTGAAAGTATTTTTTTTCCATTCAGTATTAGATTTTTTGAATTATTTGCCACAACATTGAATAAAGTATTACCCTTTGTTCAAAATTTCTACGAGATGATAAGTCAATCCCTCTCCATTCAATGAAAATATTATTAGTTGATAATTTTGATTCGTTTACCTATAACCTATCTGATTACCTGAGATCATTGGGGGCTATTGTAGAGGTACATAGATCAAATCATTTGCCTTGGAGTGATATATTAAGTTTTCATGCAATAGTTCTTTCTCCCGGTCCAGGACATCCTTCCGAGCATTTTGAGATGATGAAGTTGATAGACTTGTATTATGACCAGCTTCCCTTTTTAGGCATTTGCCTTGGGCATCAGGCTCTTGGGCTTTATTTTGGATTAAAATTACATTGTGCTGCCCAACCCTGTCATGGGAAAGTTAGTTTAATTTCACATCAGGAAGAAGGTATATTTGAAGGAATTAAACCTCCTACACAGGTCATGCGTTATCATTCTCTGGTATTGGAAGAAATGAAAGATAAAAGTGAACTGCATTATTTGGCTCATAGTTCTCAAAGAGAATTAATGGCGTTCAAGCATAAAAGGTACGATATTTGGGGGATACAATTCCATCCGGAATCAATTCTTACCATTATGGGCAAAAACATCTTAGCCAATTGGTTGCAATTGATTGAAAAAAAATCATTTTGAAAGAAGGAATAATTAAATTATATTAGAGTATGCATGCAAATGATTTGATTTCTTATTCTATACCTCCCTTGTTGTGGTCAGACACTGGCGAAAAAGCCTTGGCTTGGATGAGTGATTTTCATGTATCTCATTTGCCTGTTGTTGATAATTCCAAATTTGCCGGGATATTATCTGAGGATGAGATATTGAATTTTGAGTTACATGATCTTACGATTAAAGAAGCAAATCCTGAATTGCGAATAGAGTATGTTTTGAAACAAAATCATTTGTATGATGTGTTGAAATTAATGGTCGACAGAAATCTTACTTCTGTTCCTGTTTTGGATGAGGATTTTGTTTATCTGGGTTTAATTACCCAGGATAAAATGCTGAAATTCTTTTCTGATTCGATCGCATTGTCTCATCCGGGAGCGGTTTTAGTGATTGCGATTCATCCAAGAGATTATTCCCTGTCAGAAATTTCTAGACTAATAGAATTGGAAAATGCGAAAATTATTAGTTGTTTTATTTCTTCAGTACCAGGAACCGAGGAAATGGAACTTACTATCAAGCTAAGCCGACAAGACATTCAGCATATTAAAGCTACTTTAAATCGCTTCGGATATCAAATTAAAAGTTCTGCCTTCGAAGAACAGCAGAATGATGATTTAATGGATAGGTATAATATGTTTATGAAATATCTAAACATATAAATACTAAAATATATTATTTTTGCATATTGAACCCCAAATTTAGAATAATGCAGATTGAAAATTTTTTAGAATACACCCTGTTAAAATCTAATACAGATTTAAATGCAATTAAGAGTCTTTGCTCAGAGGCGAAGCAGCACAATCTGTTTGGGGTTTGTCTACCTCCCTTCTATGTATTAGATGCAAAAAGAATTCTGGAAGATAGTAAGCAAAAGATTGTAACTGTTGTAGGGTTTCCTTTTGGTTACAATACAATTTCTTCCAAAGTTGAGGAGACAAAAAGGGCAGTGGATGATGGGGCCGATGAAATTGATATGGTAGTCAATATCAGTGCCGTAAAAGATGGTAAATGGACTCATGTGCGTAACGATATTGATTCAGTTACAAGAGCTGCACATTTAAAAGGTTGTCAGTTGAAATTAATTATAGAAGCGTCTTACCTCAACGATGAAGAGATAAAGCGACTTTGCGATTTGGCTATTGATTTAGGCGTAAATTTTATAAAGACCTCAACAGGGGTCATTGCTCCTGGCGCTTCAGTTGAAATGGTAAAAAAAATTAATCAGATTCTAATAGGTTCCAATATACAAATCAAGGCATCTGGTGCTGTGAACAACAAGGACTTTGCAATAGAACTACTAAATGCGGGGGCTACCAGAATAGGAACCTCTACGGCCATTCAAATTATAAAATCATGAAAAATATAATATCATTCTCTTTTTTCTTTATGTTTTCGATCCTTTGTGCCGGACAAAATATTCAGTTGGAAGAACCGGCTGAATTAATCGTAATGCTGGAAAGTAGAAAAGAATTGAATTTCAAGAAGGGTAGAAATGTAAAAGCATGGAGCATTCAGTTAATTACAACAAAGGATAAATACCTTGTTATTCAAAAAAAAGAAGAATTTTTAAATGACTATGAAAATGCAAAAGTAGATTGGACTTACGAGCAGCCTTATTACAGGTTAAATGTAGGTGCTTTTTACACCAAATTAGAAGCGACTGCCGCATTACAAAGGTTTGTTGATAAATATCCAGATGCTTATGTGTTTAAAAACAACATGGCAAAAGCTTCAGATTTTTAATTTTAATTTTGCTGTTTATAATTATATATAATATATTTACAATGCTTTATCTCACATGTAAAGCGTTTTGCAAAAGACTAGGATTACCGTCCTAGTTATTTTTTTGTCCTACAGGCAAAAAAAAGGCAAATAAATTTGGAAAGTAGGGTTATGATATATTATCTTTGCATTC
>CAZNNX010000108.1:0-10683 GCA_964574485.1 uncultured Saprospiraceae bacterium
CCTTGTGAAATTTTCTTCCAGCCCTACCAGAAACTTGCATCAAAAGTTGAAAAGCCTTTTCAGAAGATCTAAAATCCGGATACCTTAACAATTGATCTGCTTGAATTACCGCCACCAAACCTACTTTTTCAAAATCCAACCCTTTGGAAATCATTTGGGTACCCACCAAAACATCAATTTCCCCCTTACTGAATGCATCCATGATAGTTTCGTAACCATCTTTTCCTTTGGCAACATCCAAATCTAATCTTTTCACCCTTACCTGAGGTAAATAAATTTGTAACTCATCCTCTATTTTCTCTGTACCTAATCCAACTATTTTCAAATCATTCGAGTGACAATCGGGGCAAATTTTATCTAAATTTTTTTGCTTTGCGCAATAATGACATTGCAAAAAATTTCCAAATTTATGATAGGTGTGACTCACATCACAATCATCACATTTACTTACCCAGGAACAGGTCTGACACTGGTACATGGGAGCATATCCTCTTCTATTTTGAAATAAAATGACCTGCAATTTCTGATCTATCGTTTTTTGAATTGCTTCCAATAAAGATTCAGAAAAAATGCTTCTCAATTTTCCTTTTTTCTTTTCTTCCAGAAGATCTATCAGCTTAATCTCAGGCATTTCAACCCCTGTAAATCTCTCCTTCAACTGTACATAACCATATTTGTTTGTTAGTACATTTTTATAAGATTCCAAACTTGGAGTAGCAGTACCCAATAAAACCTTTGAATTATATAAGGAAGAGAGGTAAATTGCGGCGTCTCTTGCATGGTAACGAGGTGCAGGATCAATTTGCTTATAAGAGCTGTCATGCTCTTCATCAACAATTATTAAACCTAAATCTCTAAACGGAAGAAATATAGAAGATCTTGCTCCAACGATCAATTGGGTGTCAGACATAACCTCCTTCCAGCTGTCAACCCTTTCATTGGGATTAAATTTAGAATGATAAACAACCATATTGGCACCAAACTCTCCTCTCAACCTTGCTACAATATGGGTAGTTAACGCAATTTCAGGCAACAAAAAAAGTACCTGTTTGCCTTCTTTCATAATTCTACGGATCAAATCTATGTAAATCTGTGTTTTTCCACTGCCGGTTACACCTTCCAACAATACCACTTTTTTATCATTCCATAAGTTGTCTATTGAATTAGAGGCGATTTCCTGATTGGGCGTAAATTGAAAATTATTTTTTGACCCGGCAGATTTATTAACCCGTGATTCTTCAGCCTCATACAAATAGATGAGGCTTTTCTCTTCCAATTTCTTTAATACTTGTAAATCAACTTGTGCTTTTTCCAATATTTCTTTTCTCCTCAATTCTTTTCCTTGCTGATAAAATTGAATAATACAAAGCCATAATTGTTGCTGGTGAATCGATTTCTTACCAATCAGCTCTAAAGAAGTTTTAAAACCTTCGGTATTTTGTGGCAAAAAGAGGGTATTGATTTCTATGAAACCTACTTTTTTGGGTTTATATTTTTCTTTCAATTCTTCTCTGATTGAAACAAAGCCAGTCTCTAAAATTTTCTTTAAGCTTTTGTTGAAAGCAGGTAATTGAAATTTCTTTTTTGCTTCATCAATTTTTATTTCTTTCTTTTCTTTTAAAAACATTAGAAACGCCAATTCTTGTCCTTCCCAATTTTGTTCAAGATCATTGCAGCTCAATAAGGAGTCATTTGCAAGTAAAACAGATTCACCGACTAACTTTAGGGCACCGGGTAAAGCTGCTTGCATAATTTCGCCGAGTGTACATAAATAGTATTCTGACATCCAACTCCATAACTGTAGTTGTTTCTCACCAATAAGGGGATAATCATCCAAAATTGATAGGATTGGCTTCGTTTCATATGAGGGCTCATCTTTATGGATACGTCCAATTATACCTGAAACCAAACCTTTTTTACCAAACAAAAGCTCAACACGTAGACCAATACTTATCTCATGCAGCATATGAAAGGGCACGGAATAGCTATACAATTTTGGCAATGGAAACGGTAGAATTACATCTACAAATGTTCGAGAACTATTTGTAAAAAGCTGTTCGTTTTCATCAAATTGTACCGTATCCAAGTTGTTTTATGTTATTTTAGGTGTTTAATAACTACTTTTGTAACTACAAAAGAATGCGAATGCAATATGCTGATTTTTTTTCAAAGTCTGAGTGTATCAACCTACTTGATTTTATTGAAACAACAGGTGGTATGGATCCGCATAATTGCACCTTTGAGGATGAACGACTTAAAACAAAGCTATACGATCGATGTAAGCAATTGGATATAATTGCAAAATTTAATATTCACGATCAGTTTTATGTAACAATTACTAAAAAAAAAGAAACAAGCTCTTTTCAATTTTCAAGCAAAAAAATAAAATTTTATAAAGGGGAAGAAATACACTATTCCTTTTTTATAGCAATTGAGCCAAGTATAATTTTAATGTATAAGGTCCCTATTTCTTTAGATATGGGAGAAATTTATTTGGCAGATCAATTTCAATCGCAAATTTATTATCCTCTCAAAGGTAGATTACTTTGCGGATACATTACAAATCCATTAGAATAAATCTTTGTTTTGGGAATCAAGTAATATAGTTACGGGACCATCATTTATTAAGGTAACTTTCATATCAGCTCCAAAAGAACCACTGGAGAGTCTCTTTCCGATTGATTCAGACAAGATAGATAAAAAATTTTCATAGAGAGGGATGGCAATTTCTGGTCTTGCAGCCCTAATATAAGAGGGTCGATTTCCTTTTTTTGATTGGGCATGTAATGTAAACTGACTCACAACGAGCAATTCGCCTTGAACATCCTCCAAACAAAAATTCATTTTTCCCAAATCATCATTAAAAATTCTTAGTTGTAACAACTTTTTTGAAATCCATTCTAAATCTTCTAATTGATCAGCAGATTCAAATCCAACCAGAACCAGCAATCCCATACCTATGGAGGAAATTAGTTCAGAATCTACATGAACAGAGGCTTTTGAAACTCTTTGAATGACAACTCTCATATGAATAATATTAATTTTATATCTACCTTTGAACCTAAATCTAAAGAAATAAAATTCAATTAAAAAGAAATGGACTCATTAACTCAAGCTGTTTTAGGTGCTGCCTGTGGAGAAGCAATCTTAGGCAGAAAAATTGGAAATAAAGCAATTCTTTGGGGAGCCATGGCTGGAACCATATCAGATTTAGATGTGTTATCCAAAATCTTTATTAGTAATCCTGTTTATGAATTAATCTATCACAGAGGATTTACGCACTCTATTTTTTTTACCCTTCTGGCACCTTTTCTTCTCGCCTATTTTTCCAGAAAATACAAATATGAATTGATTTCATTTTTTTGGTTTTTAATTTTATTATTCCTTGTTTTTCTGGACATTGACCAGTATAATTTGCTGAGATATATCTTTAGTTTTAGTTCTGTTGGTCTATATGTTTATTTTATTTTGGTAAATTTCAAAAAAAGAAGACAGCCTTGGGAGCTCGAACCAAGCTTCAAAGATTGGTATTGGTTTTATTTGATTTGCATTTTTACCCATTGGTTGATAGATGCATTTACCAGCTACGGCACTCAAATTTTAGAGCCATTTTCAAGCTACCGATTCAGTATGAATAATATGCCTATTGTAGATCCACTCTATACGCTGCCACTTTTAATTACTGTTATCCTCATATATTTTTTTATAAAAAACAACAAACTACGAATGCTTGTAAACTATACAGGAATTCTACTAAGTAGCTTTTACGTAGTCTTTAGTTTTTATGCCAAAAACAATGCAAATTACTACATTGAAGAAAATTTAAAAAATCAGTGTATTCCTTATGTTGAATATATAAGTTACCCTACTATTTTTAACACACTATACTGGCAAACCACTATAAAAACCGAGGATGCATTTTATTATGGCACATATTCTGTCTTAGATCGGGATAAAAAAATAAAATTTACAAAATTACCTGTAAATCATCAACTACTAATACCTTATGAAAATCATCCAGAAGTGAAAATATTAATCTGGTTTGCACAAGGTTACTACAACGTTACAGAAACAAAAGAGGGTTACCTCCAAATTAATAATCTTAGATTTGGTTTACAATTTTTCAATCTATTTCCAGACTTACAAGAGGACCCATATATCTTTAGGTACCAAATTATCAAAAAGGGTGCAAAGATTAATACCAAACCAATTTACCCTGAACTAAATTCCACCAATTTTAGAGAGGGATTAAGAAGATTATGGACAAGAATTTGGGGCAATTAATCTACAATGTCGAACCACAAAGGGCTGGCATCCACATCAGAACCATTATAATTAAAAGTAATCTCAGATCCTGCACTGATATCTTCCAAAGCATAAACATCTAGTGTTCCTGCATCCATATTCGTAAAATATTCGGCATTAGGATGAAAAGAATGGTTGTATAAAGAGCCATAGCCAAGTGCAATGGCGCCTGTATTTCCGTCATCATCCCAAAGGAAATAATAGTCATGCAAATGAGTCTGATGAATTAAATCCATATCTTTTTTATTAAAAACGATAACCGGACATATTTCAATCAAAGTACCAATCGGTATGAATTCAGTGGTAAATACTCCCCTACCTCCTTTTTGACTTTGTCCAACATATATAAACTCTAATCTTTGCATCTTACGCATCTCTTGAAATAGAACTAATTTGAACTGCCCTGTAAGCAGGAAGTAAAGAGGCCAAAGCACCTATAATGAAAACAGTAATGATTACTACAATAAAATCAAATAATCTCATTGAAACTGGATATGCATTAATGATAAAGCTTCCGCCGCTATTATCTAATTGAATCAAACCATAATGTTGTTGTAGTAAGATGAGTACAATGGCCAAAATAAAACCTATGCTCATTCCAATAGCTGACAAAAGGAAACCTTCGTACAGGAAAATATTTCGAATCAATTGATTCGGAGCACCCATTGCCTTCAGATGACTGATATCTCTCTTCTTATCCAAAACCAACATCCATAAGGCAGCCAACATATTGAAAGCTACCATCACAAGAGTCAGAGAAAAAATCAGAAAACCAATCCATTTTTCCATATTGGTTATTTTATAAAAATCTTCATCTTGTTGATACCTGTTTTTAACTTGAAAATTTCCTTTTAAAATTTTTTTGATAGCTAAGCTAGCAGATTCAGATTTATCGGGATCTAATTTAACAACCAAAGCACTATATTGATTATCTTTTAATTGTAACAGATCTTTTACTATTTTTAAGTGAACAATCAATGTATTGTCAAAATCAACCTGCCTAACAGTATAAGTAGCTGATGGAATGACTTCAAATTGATTAAAGGGTTGAGAGGATGTAATAGATAGCTTCATCTTCCTTTTCGGCAGATAAATTTTAATGGGTTTTGCATTAAGCGTTCTGATTTGTAAGGTGTGCTCAAGAGTAGCCCCCACAAAGGCTTTATTGGTATAATTACCAAAAGAGAAATAGTTTCCCCTGTTCAAACTACTATCGAGGGGAATTACATCTAAAAAATGAGCATCAACTCCTTTTATCAGGCCAATATTTTGGATTCCCTCATGCTCAAACAAAGCAACTTCCTCTATAATTGGTGCAACAGATATTACACCAGCAATAGACTCAATTTGCAGGATATCTTTCTTATTAATCTCTATTGTTTTTCCAGTTTTAGGGCTGATATACAAATCTGGCTTAAAGCTACCCATCATTTTTTCAAGTAAATCTTCAAATCCGTTGAATACTGATAAAATGACAATGAGTGCCATAGTTCCCAGTGCAATCCCTACAACTGAGATTGAGGTAATCACATTTATCGCTTGAGTCGATTTTTTTGATTTTAGATAACGTCTTGCAAAAAAAAGGGAAAGATTCATTGAGTTTATTTAAAGATCAGCGTCCTCTATTTCGTCCTCTTGCTTTTTACGAATCTCAATAGCCTCTTTCATTGATCTGTATTTCACCTCCTCTTGATCCAATTGACTAAAAAGCTGATCAATATGTTCTACTTCATCCAATGTATCATCGATGAAAAATTTCAACATAGGTATTGTTCTCACTTGCTTCCTGATTCTTTTACCCAATTCACCTCTCAACCTGGACAAGTTTTCCCACATCATTTTAATTACTTCTTGCTTGTACATTGCATTATACACGCTAAGATATATATAAGCTATACCAAGGTCAGCGCTCATTTTTATTCTGGTAATTGTCACGAGAGCATCACCATAAATAAGTCTGCCTTCATTTTGTAATACTACACTAAACTCTCGTTTAATCATGACAGAAACCTGCCTTTGCTTAATTGTTTGTTTCATAAAATAAAATATTCTGTAAAGATAACAATTATTGATTCAATCCGTGCTTACGATTCTGGATGATCAATTCCTTCGTCCAATTTTTTCTTTCTTGAAACGGCTCTTTTCTTTGTGAACAAGGGAGGGAGCATAATTTACAACAAGGTTCTATACATGGGTCAACATGTACAAATACCTCCATTCCCGGATCCAATTCATTTGTAAATAGTTGCTCTAAAGAAGCAACCTCTCCATGTGATTTTTCAATATCATAATAAAATGGCAATGTAAGATGACAATCAATATGTAATGAGGGTCCGTATTTAATCACTCGTAGATTATGAACATCAATCCAATCTTCTTTTTTATTTTTTTCTAGTAATAAGACAATTTTATCTACTAATTGATGATCAATTTCATCCATGATTCCAGCCACAGAGGCCCTTAAAATTTTATATCCGGTTGTGATAATCAAAATAGCAAAAACAAGTGCAATTCCATTGTCAAGTAAATGCGCGAGGTAGTTCGCCTGATAATATTGGGCTATGAGAATAAAAATGATCCCGATGAGTATACCAAGTGTTGAGTAAGCATCGGAAATTAAATGCTTTCCTGAGGCAATCAATGCCAATGAATTTTCCTTCCTTCCTTTTTTTAAAGAAATAGTTCCCAAAATAAAATTAATCATTCCAGTTACGGCAATTACTATACACCCTATATCTACATGACTGGGTGCATTCTCCTGAAATAAAAGAGCATATATCGACTGTACAATCATAATTACACCAGCCAAAGCAATGAGTGTACCTTCAATTCCTGCAGAAATAAATTCAACTTTTCCATGGCCATAGGGATGATTTAAATCTTTTGGCATGGATGATAAATACAGGCTATATAAACTCAAAAAACCAGCAACCACATTCACAATACTTTCCATTGCATCTGTAAGTATTGTATTTAATCCGGTAAAATAAAATGCAAGGAATTTAGCTATCAATAGAAAAATTCCGGTTATTACAATTACAAATTGAAGTTTCAAAGTAGAATTCAATTGATTTATTTTTTTCGGTGATGTTTAGATGTTTTATTTTTTGTGCTAAATTCTTTCAAATTAAAGCTCTTCGCTTTTCCAGAGAAATTAGGTATTTTTTTTGATGCTTTTATTTTCACTTTTAGTTTATAATCTTTTTTTTCATGAAAAGCCCCCTTAAATTCTGGATTTTCTCCTTTTTTCTGATCGTCTATCTGCTTTTCCATCCATTGATTTTCTTCGAAACCAGTCACTGCAATCTCTAGATTTCCAGGTAAATCCAAATATGGAATTTCCATTCTTATTTTATTTTGAATTTTTCCAATATGAAATACATCTGCTTTATTTACGAAAGTGAAAGCAAGTCCCTTATTTTCTGCTCTGCCTGTTCTTCCAATTCTATGAACATAATCTTCATAATGGGTTGGAACATCAAAATTAATTACATGAGAAACCATTGAAACGTCAATACCTCTTGCCATCACATCAGTACTGATTAAAATTCGAACTTCTCCTGACTTAAATTCATTAAAAGAATGGATACGCGTATTTTGTCCCTTATTAGAATGAATCAAACGAATAGCATCTTTAAAATATATATTCTTCAATCCCTCAAAAATAAAATTAGCATTGTCCTTTGTTTTTGCAAAAACAATAACTCTATTTAATTCATTATTTCTAAGTAGTTCAATTAATAAATTTAATTTAGTTTGTCGATTTGGTACATTATATAAAAATTGACTTACCGTTTCAACTGGAGTTGACTCTGGACTAACTTCAATTTTTGTTGGAAAATCCATAAAGTTCCAACTAATTTCCTCTACCTCTTTTGAAAATGTTGCTGAGAAAAGTAAAATTTGCTTTTTCCTGGGTAAAACATCTAGAATTAAATTGAGTTGTGGTAAGAAACCCATATCCATAAGACGATCTGCCTCATCAAAAACTAAAATTGCCGTCTTTTTCAGGTTAATATTTTCATGTTCATACAATTCTAAAATACGTAAGGGAGTTGATACAACTATATCGACACCTGCACGTAGGGCATCAGCCTGGGCCTTTCTTCCTACACCTCCATAAACTGGAACAATACGTAAATCTGTATATTTTGCTAGTTCTTTGGCTTGTTGAGAAACTTGTAAGACTAACTCTTTCGTAGGAACTATAATCAAACAGCGAACTAATTCCCCTTCTTCTGATTTCAACATTTGAAATATAGGTAATAGGTAGGCTGCGGTTTTCCCTGTTCCAGTTTGAGCAATACCAATGAGATGCTGACCTGATCTAATTACAGGTATTGCCTTTTGCTGAATGATTGTAGGTTTTTGAAAACCTAAATCTTCAACTGCTTGTATGTATTGCTTGGGCAATTTTAAACTCTCAAAACTCATAACTTACTAAATTGAAAAGGATGAGGGATAAATTTAAATTTTCTAAAAATCAAAATCGACAAAAAAAGAGCATAAATAGCAAAACTAATAACCAAAGCATAGGCGGCACCCAATGAACCAAAAACTGGAATGAATAGATACTGACAAATAAAATTAATTATCAAAGTCAATGCGAGTAAGAATGTGACCTGTTTTTCAGCATTTGTCATATTTAAAAGGTAGGTAGCTGGACCCATGAAGATCATTAATAATTTTGCAAAACTTAACCAAATTAAAATTGAATAAGATTGTGTAAAATTATCACCAAAAAATGACAGAATTATTTTTCCAAAAAACACAATAGTAATAAAAGCTAAACAAACAGACCAAAAAGAAAAAAGATTGACTTTAATGTAATAGTTTTTTAAACGAAGAATATCATTTGATTTATAAAATTGGGAAAACTTGGGTACTGCAAAAGAACAAATTGCCAGATAAGGAATAATCAAAACGTCAGAAATTCTTGCAGCTACATTATAGTAAGCAATTTCAGAAAGACTTACTCTAAAAACCCCTAATAGAATGATATCAATTTTTGATTGAACAGTTACGATAATGGTGCTAACTAAAAAAAACAAAATACTTGATTCAAAAAAATTACGAAACCTATATTTAAAATTTTTATCAAGTGATTGAAAAGCCAGTACAATAGATAAAATTAATGCCAGCAAAAAAGATATATTACGCAACCAAATACTCTGATAAATATTAATTTTCAAATCTAAAGTCAAAAATGATAGAATTAATAGAACTATAAAAAATGCAGGTAAAAATATTTTCTCAACTATTTGTCCAGCAAAAATTTTATTATTTGCTTTTAAAAAATTTTGAGTAAAAATCAATATAGATTGAAATGGAAGTACTAGTAAAGCCCAATAATAAAGATCTAATTGATCATATACACCAGAAATTTTGAAAATCAGCACAATAGATAAAAAAAGTAATATTGAAACAGGTGTTGATATCAGAATACATAGAATTCCCCATGACAAAAAGCCTTTTTTTTCTGACTCATTTAAATAAGGTACTTTTTTTAGGCTAAAATCATCTAAACCAAAAAGAGAAAAAATGCCTACAATTGATATCCAAGAGTAAATCAGGTTAAAATTACCAAGAGTTTCTTCACTGCAAAATCTGGCCATCAAGAGCGTTGAAAAAAATGTTAGCAAAGAGAGACCTGCTTGAATCAAGAGGTTTGTTAAAGGAAACTTTTTGATATTGTTTAAAATGAAATTCAATGTCTTTATAATAAAAAAGTCACTTTACGCGTGTAAAGTGACTTTTGATTAGTTTATATTGTAATTATTCAGATTTATCTGAGTCATCAGTATTATCATCAGCTATAGTTTCTACAGATTCATCAGTATTCTCATTAGAATCTTCATTGGTTTGAACTAAAGGCTCTTCTACTTTCATTGTATCATTTGAATCAACTTGAGTAAGTTCATCTGATTTCTTTTTCTTACCGCGTCTTGTGCGTTTTTTATCATTTTCAGACTCAGTCGACTGAATAGCAAGAGTATTAAAGTCAACTAATTCAATCATGGCAATTTCAGCTGCATCACTCGGGCGAAAGCCTAATCTTACAATTCTTACGTAACCCCCGGGTCTATTGGCAATAGCTGGAGAGATAACATTAAAAATTTCGTTAACTACATTCTTGTTTTGGAAATAACTAAAAACAGTTCTTCTAGAATGGGTAGTATTGTTCTTAGATTTTGTCAACAAAGGTTCTATGAACTTTCTTAATTCTTTTGCCTTAGCGATGGTTGTTTTAATTCTCTTATACTTAACCAATGCTGTCGCAAGATTTCTTAATAGTGCCTTTCTGTGACCAGATTTCCTACTTAAATGATTGAACTTTTTTCCGTGTCTCATGATTAATTAATTTACTTCACAGCACAA
>CAZNNX010000109.1:0-8849 GCA_964574485.1 uncultured Saprospiraceae bacterium
TTTTTAACATGGTTTCTGCTCCACGAAATAATTTAACATCACAAAAATATAGACAAAAAACAGAATACACGCAATTTATAAGTAGTAATATGTTTACTATAAAGGTTAATTTACTACTTTAATGGTACATTTTGTCAATTGCTTTTATAGTAAATGAAGGCGCTGTTTTATTTAAGCTCAAAAAAATAAATTAGTTTATAGCTTTATTTTTGTTTATTATTTATTTCAAGGAGTAAACAAAAAAATCTTGAAATTTGCACTTAAATTTTTGTTGCTTTTTGAAAATAAAATATTTACTTTTAAGGAAATAATTGCACTATGAATGTAGGTGAGAAAATTAAGAAATTTCGCGAACTAAAAAATTATACCCAAAATTATATGGCCGAAAAACTCGATCTGAGTCTCAGCGGCTATGGAAAAATTGAAAGGAACGAAACGGATATCAGCATTTCCCGACTGGAAGGCATCGCTGAAGTTTTAGGAACAGATATAGCCTCTATTTTGAGCTTCGACGAAAAAAATGTATTTAACTTTAACAATAATGACCATGCCAATGGTATTGTTCAATATCACTATGCCGCACAGGACGAACTTATTGAAAGAATCATACAGCAATACAAGGATGAAAATAAATACCTAAAAGCATTAATTGAAAAAATGATCGAGAAACAACAGAAATAGATGGAATTTTAATATTGATACAGCACAACAATCCACTGGATTACTGGGACATTCACCAGAAATATAAGTAAAATCAAATTTCCTGACCGATCTAACGACAACAATAATTAGTTGTTCTTCTCCAATAACCAAATCCAGGCAGGTATCACCTTGATTATTCCATGGGCCGACTTTATTTCGTCCGACTCATCGTAAGTAATGACCATACCATTATCAATGTTAAATTCTTTCATCGCCTTCTCAAGTCCCTTTACCTCCCTATCATACGTTTCTTTTTCTTTAAGGCTGTAGGAAACTTGAATTAAAAGCTGATGCTCCGGAATGTAAAAATCTACTTCAGTATTTCTCTTTAAAAAATAAACCTGATAGCCTCTTCTTCTTAATTCAATATAAACCTGATTTTCCAGTAGCTTACTGTCCTGATTTACAAGGAAAAGTCCCAGGATCCCTGTATCCAGAAAATAATATTTCTTGATGTTTTCTTTCTCGACAAATTTACTGTAATAATTGCTGATTGAGGCAATCATAAAAGAGAGTTCCAGATAACTCAAATAATCAAAAAGTGTATTGTTTCCAATAGAAATTCCAGTTGATTTAATAAGGTTTTTAATTCTATTGACAGAAGTTTCGTTATTAACGGATTCTGCCAGTTTTTTTAACAAAAGTTTTAAAATTTGTGGATTAGATATTTGATATCTGGAGATCAGGTCGCCATAAAATAATTTTTGATACACATTGGATAAGAATTCCCTCTTATTGTCTAATCGAATCAATTCAGGAAAAGCTCCAAATTTAAGGTATTGTTCATAAGCTTTTTTGATATCAAATCTGTCATTGTTGTATTTAGATTTTTCTGAATACTTTATCTCTTGAAAATTTAAAAACTCGGAAAAAGAGAGCGGTAATATTTCTTTGTTGATAAATCTGCCACCCAAAACAGAGGCTATTTCATGACTAAGCATTTCTGCATTGCTACCCGTAATATACACTCTCATGCCTTCGTCTGCCAATCTTCTGACAAATTTTTGCCATTGCGGAACATTCTGAATTTCATCCAAAAAAATGATTGGTTGTTCACTAAACATTTCCCTGTAAGCTTCCAAAATAAGTTGCAAATCCATATTAGTCAATTCAACGAGTCGCTCATCCTCAAAATTAATCATCAAAATCTCTTGAATTTTATTTTTACTGATTTTCTGTAGGGCTATTTGATAAAGGAAATAAGATTTACCAGCTCTTCTTAAACCTGTGAAAACATAATTGGCTGCGGTTTCAATCTCAATTTCTCTGGAAACAAGCTTTAAACGCTTAATCCAGTCTTGTTTTTCCAATATAATTTGTTTGAATAATTCTTTCATCTTATTTATTTACTGGTCAAATATAGCTTTTTTATCTTCTTAAAGAGATAATAAATAGTTAATTTATCTCCCATAAGAGACAAAATAAGTCTTTTTTATCTCGTACAAGAGACAAAAAGCTCATTTTTGTTTTGGGGAGTGAAAAACCCGAACAAAGCCTGTCTTGTTACAAATTGCGGAATCACCCTTTTGAAGAATAGCAGTAGAGGCTGTAAATGATTTCTTCCCAGATTTCTGAAAATTCTCCCTATCTTTGATATTACAGTAAAGACATATGGGCTATATTTCAGATAAAACCATTCAGCAAATTCAGGATTACGCCAAAATTGAAGAGGTGGTGGGCGACTACGTCCAGTTGAGAAAACGTGGGGTAAATATGATTGGACTTTGCCCCTTTCATAATGAAAAAACACCCTCTTTCAATGTATCACCAGTAAAAAATATCTATAAGTGTTTTGGATGCGGGGAAGGAGGAAATTCCATTCAGTTTGTTATGAAAGTGGAACAATTGTCTTATGTCGAAGCTTTGAGACAACTGGCTGCCAAGTATAATATTGAAGTGGAAGAGATCGCGCAGAATAGCGAGCAAATGGAAAAACAACAGGAGGCAGATAGCCTTTATATTGTAAATGCATTCGCGCAGGAGCATTTTGCTACAAATCTATTTGAAACAGATTATGGTAAAAGTATCGGACTATCCTATTTTAAAAGTCGTGGACTTCTGGAAGATACCATCAGGAAATTTGGATTGGGATATGCCGACGGAAGTCAGAGTGATTTGGCTATGGAAGCTCAAAAAAAAGGATATCAGGCAAATCTGATGCAAAAAGCCGGATTACTGAATACCAGTCAGAAAGATTTTTTCAGACAAAGGGTAATGTTCCCTGTTCACAATCTGTCAGGCAAGGTCCTGGGTTTTGGAGGCAGAACCCTCAGTGAAGACAAAAAACAACCCAAGTATCTCAATACTCCGGAGTCGGAAATTTACCTGAAAAGTAAAATTCTCTACGGCATGCATCAAGCCAAAAAAATGATGATTTCCGAGGATAATTGTCTGATGGTAGAAGGCTACATGGATGTAATTACCCTGCACCAGGCTGGAATTGAGCATGTGGTAGCTTCTTCTGGCACCTCTCTTACAACGGGACAATTGCAGTTGGTTCAAAGATTTACTTCCAATATTACGATTCTCTATGATGGGGATGCTGCCGGAATTAAAGCAGCCTTGCGAGGGTTGGATTTGGTTCTGGAGCAGGACATGAATGTCAGAATTGTTCTTATACCAGATGGAGATGACCCGGATTCTTTTCTGAGAAAAGTGGGCGTACAGGCCTTCAAAGATTTTGTAAAAAAGGAGGCTGCCGACTTTATTCATTTCAAAGCCAAGCAGTTATTGAAGGATGCATCCTCAGATCCCATCAAAAAAGCACAGGTTATTCAGGAATTAATTCAAACGATTTCCATTATTCCCGATCCTTTCAAAAGAGCACTCTATGTAAAGGATTGTTCTCTTCTTATGGAGGTTGGAGAGCAAATTCTCCATAATGAAATCAATAAAAAAATAAATCAAAAGCTTAAAAAAGATAAAGAGAAAGAGCAAAAGGAGCAGATTTTTACACCTGAAGAGGAGCCGTCAGAAGAGCCAGCTCTACCAGACCATCAGCTACCTGCGCTGAACCATCAGATATTGGAGGAAGATTTGGCCAGAATACTGATTCAGTTCGGGCATATCCCCTTGGATGAGAATGATTCAGTAGCCACCTTTATATTGAATAATATGGCAGAGATCAGTCAGGATATCGATACGGAAATTCTTAGAGTTGTTACGGAAAATTACAGTAAGGCCATAGAAGCAAACCAAAAGGTGGTAGAGACAAGCTGGTTGAATCATACAAATCCGGTAATTGCACAATTTGCCGTTTCAGTTTGTAGTTCACCCTATATTTATTCTGAAAATTGGGAAAAGTTGAATGTTTATTTAAACAGTCAGAAAATGCCTGCAGAAAACCATGTGGCAGATACAAAAAGTGCAATTCTAAGATTTAAACTAAAAAAAATTGAGCGATTGATGCAAAAAAATCAAATTGAAATTAAAGAGGCTCAATTCAAACAGGACATGGAGGAGTTAACTATTTTAATCAAATTACAAATGCGGCTGATCACCCTGAGAGGCGAATGTGCGGCGCAGTTGAATACGGTGGTATTGAAATAAAAGTTATTTCCTTTTAAGGAAAAGTTTGTATATTCGTAGTTACCTTTTTACTAACAAAACTAAATTTATTTATGAGTACAAGAAATCTTTATCGTTTTTTGTCCTTTGTATTGTTACTTCAGTCCGGTCTTCTTTCTGCACAAACCATTGTTTGGGGTGTTGGATCAGGAAATCAAGTATCTGATACTATAGGAAAATTTGCCCTGCCTTTTGGCAGTTCAGCAAATGCATGGACTGCAACGAGTCCTTATCATGGGAATGTCACAGGCTGTGCACAGGTTACACCCGGAGCTGCATTTTGGACACGCTCTACAACAGGCAGGTCTTTCGGTAATTTCTGGAATAACAGACCGGCTATTAATTCACCTTCAATGACAGATGGAGTTGCTTTGTTTGACTCTGATTTTCTTGACAACGGAGGAACTGCAACCTTTAATTCAGGTACCGCACCTACAGGCTATAACTGTGGAGGTACGGTTCCGGGACATAAGGGTGTATTGACCAGTCCAACCTTCGACCTTTCTGGTTACACGGATTCAACCTTGGTAGCTAGATTTTATTTGTATTACAGACCTTTTACAATTCGTGAATTGTCTATCAGTATTTCAACTGATAATGGTGCTACCTGGGATGACTTCAGCATTACACAGGGTGTAGCAGCAAATGCCGATTTTGCTCCGGCATGGGTTGAGGTTCCTTTATTTGGTGCTTTAACTGGTGTGACGAATTTGACTCAATGTAAAATTAAATTTACATTTGATGGCTATTACTATTTTGCCATGGTAGATGATCTTTCTCTCCGATTGGCTCCAGACTTTGATTTTGCCATTAGTGGAACGACAACAGGTAATACTTTAGGTGATGGTTTTACCACAGCCTACACCTCAGATTACAGATATTTGCCTATCACGCAAAAGGAATTGACAAACTTTTTCTACACAGCCCGTGTAACAAATTTTGGTTCTAAGGATATTTTGCCTGCAAATAATGCAAGAATTGAATATACTCTTGAAAAGCAAGTAGGTGCTGCTTGGAATTCCATCTTTACGGGTACTGTGCCTGTTGATACCGTTAGACCACAGGAAAGAATTACTCCAAATGAAATGATGTTCCCTAATTTGAATATGGTGGATACTTTTGGAAATTACAGAGCAACATTCATTGCCAAGCATGATTTGGCTGACGGAACCAGAACCAACGATACAGTGAGAACCTTCTTCACAGTTGTTGAAAAGCATTATTCCAAATGTCGTTTAAGTGCTACAGATGGTCAGGTTTTTGCCAGTAGAACAATTTTCCCTGCAGCAGGAGCTGGAAATTTGATTACAGAATTTGAATATGGCTCTATGTTTTATTTCCCTAGAGGCGCCTCAGACAACGTGGTAATGGATTCTGTTAATTTCAGAGTTTTTGGCCCCACTACTGTTGTGCCAGGAACAACTACAGCGCTGGTGAATATCAGAGTCTATGAGTTTAAGGACAGAAATGGAGATGGTACCTTGGATCAGAGTCCAACTTCCAACGAATTAACTTTGGTGGGATTAGGGATCGATACTGTACCTTTAACTTCAGGTCAATATGTTGCCCGTACAACTCCCATCATCGATTTAAATACTTTTGGCACCTTATCCTTGAACGATACTACAGTTTATTTCGTAACCTTAGATCAAAGAAATCCGCAAGGATTAACAAACACAAGCAATCAATATCGCTGTGCTTTATATGGAGCTGATGTTTTGAATTACTCAATCAATGGTGCCGTACTGGCCAATGGTAGTTTTGCAAGAAATCCAGCACCTGTAAGAATTCAACAGGCGAGTAGTACAACTTTAGCCGTTGCTTCTGATCAATGGAATTGGGTAGGATTTGGCGCTAATCTTCAACCTTCCATCCGTTTGGTTTTATCAGGTGATTTAAATCCTTTCCAAAACCCGACTGCAGTTGAGGAGGTTTCAGGTGCAGTTGAATTAAATACAGTAGTATTTCCAAATCCTACAACAGATAAGCTAGACCTTCAGGTTCAATTTACTGAGGAGGAAGCAACTGTAACCTATTTACTAAGCAATGTGCAGGGACAGATTGTTGAAATGGTATCTAAAAAGCAGATTATCAACGATCAGCACCAGTTTGAAATGTCTGACTTGTCTGCAGGTGTTTACTTTCTAAGTATTAAAACATCCAAGGGAACAAAAACACATAAAATTGTAAAGCAATAAGTGGACTAAGTTCCTATAATTTCAGTGATGGGTTGGATAAATTCCAACCCATCATTTTTTTTATTTGTATGGATATATGAAAATTATTCTTTAATTTTGCCTTAATTTGGGCAAATGCTCTTTTACTTTAATCATAATCTTAAAACGTACAAACTATGTTAAAAACAAACCTTACACAACTTTTAGTGGCCTTAAGCCTCTTCTTAGTTGTTTCTGGAACAAACGCACAGCCGTTTTTCTCAGAAAACTTTGAGGGTGCTGTAGGTGCCAACGGTTTACCTGCAGGTTGGACTCAGGTAATCAGCCCGGCTGACTCACAAGGATGGAGAGTAGGAACTGCAGCAGTTGCAGCTTCTCAGTACTTTTCAATTCCAGCCAGTTCTAGATTTGCATACATCAATGATGATGATTGTAATTGTGATATGGCCAATGAAAGATTGATCATGCCCGCACAGAATTTCAGTGCTTACACTGCAGTTTCTCTTAGCTTCAATTATTATTCTCAGCAGTACTATGGTTCTGAGTGGGATGTTGAAGTAAGTACTAATGGTGGTTCTTCTTGGACAGTTGTTTATACTGACGGAGCAAACACTACAGGTTGGTCAAACAAAACAGTAAATCTTTCTGCTTATGCTGGTCAGGCTTCTGTAACCATTGCTTTCAAATATCGTGATGCAGCTGCTTGGGCAGGTGGTTTAGGTATTGATGATGTAGCCTTGTCTCAATCTGACAGATATGACCTGGCTATTGGTCTTCCTTATGAAGATCCTAATGGTTGGACTTTAGAATATGGTAGAATTACTGGTTATCAGTATATGCCACAAAGCCAAATCAAAACAAACGAATTATTTGCTGGTGCTACTGTATTTAACAGAGGTACTCAAAATGCAACAGGTGTTTATGTAAGATTAAATATCGATAGAGTTGGAACAGGTGGTACTTTCACAAATGTATTAACTGACACTTTTAACATCGGTACGATTCTTCCTGATTCAACTGAATGGGCTTATGGTGATTTGACTGACTCAACCTGGACTACTCCTGGTACTTATCGTTATCAGTATATCATCAAAATGGACTCAACTGATGCAAAGCCTACCAGTGATACAATTACCGATTTCTTCAACATCACAGGTAATTTCTGGTCAAAAGTGAATATGGCAAATGATGGTGGTCCTTTCGGTGACAATGCTTACTTACCTGGTGTAACGGCTCCTAACTTTATCTCTTTAATGGAATGGGGTACAATGTACTATTTCCCTAAGGGTGCAAACTACGTATTAGATACAATGACTGTACGTTTATTCAGTGCCAGTTCAGCAACTGCTACATCTGGTACTTACCAGGCAAGAATCTACAAAATAGTAGATGGTAATGCGAACAACCAATTTGATGATATCCTTGTTGACAAGTCATTGTCTGCTATTGTATCTGATACTGTTGCCATTACAGGTGGTACAAATGTTGTAAGAAGATTATCTAATTTCTTAGATATCAACACTTTTGCTGAATTTGAATTTGAAAATGATGAAATTTATTACATCACTGTTTATCAGCAAAATTCTGTAGCTCCAGGTTTGAACAACGGAACAGTGAGAAACGGTTTTTATGTTTATGGTGAAGGTACCAACCACGACGCTTATGTGTATGGTAATGGTTCAAACTTCCAGTTCTACAACCCACTAATTATCCAAGAAAGTAATGCCACTACTCCTACAGCTTATGAGTATGGATGGACAGGTGGTCCTGAGCCTTCTATCTTCTTGAATTTGAGAAGTACAGTAACTTCTGTAAATGAAGTAAATGCTGAATTGTCTGGTGTTGAAGTTTATCCTAACCCAGTTTCGACTGAGTTAAGTGTAAATGTAAACCTTGAATCTGCATCTGATGTTCGTTATATTTTAACTGACATGAGCGGAAGAGTTATTGATATTAAATTTGCTTCTGATGTTACTTCAGAGCAAAGAACATTTAATGTTGCTAACTTCCCTGCAGGAATGTATATGTTGCATGTTAAAGCAAACGGAATGTCAACTTCTAAGAAGTTTATCAAAAAATAATAGAAATTCATTCTATACAAAGGGGCTTAGTGAAAACTAAGCCCCTTTTTTATATAATTATATTTTCCTTGACTGCCATTGTTCTCGAAGAATAGAGTAGATATATTCATCTTGGTATGAGTTGTTTTTGAATATTACCTTTTTTAAAATGGCCTCAAGAAGAAATCCGTTTTTTCCTAATACTCTTTGTGATGCCAGATTGGTACTAAAAGATTTGGCATACACCCTTTCAATGGGGTAAGTATCAAAGGCTATATCCACCATCTTCGAAATAGCAAAGGACATGATTCCCCGTTGCCAAAAAGGTACAGCTAACCAAAAG
>CAZNNX010000109.1:8859-10679 GCA_964574485.1 uncultured Saprospiraceae bacterium
TTGAAAATGTAGCCCAATAGACCCAATTGCTTTGTAATTCCATTCTACGGCTAAAATAAAATCTTTCTCAGTGGTTTGGGCAAAAGCTATAAAATCTGAAGCATCCTGTAATGTATAAGGATGAGGGAAGGTATCAGGTAAATGATTTGCTATAAGTTCATGGTTGGCAAAACTATGCAGGTCCTCCAAATCCTTATGATTCCAAGGTCTAAGTACTATATCCATAGGTAGAGATTTTATCTTTCAAAAAGCCCTAATCTCATGTTTGAGCAGTATATTAGAAATATTAATCTGATTAATTGATAATAACAGGCATTACCAACATTAATAAATCTTCGCCTTTAACTTCTTCTTCTAATTTGAGAACACCAGCTCTGTTCGGAGTTGACATCATCAATCTAACCTGATCTCCACCGATAACACCAAGCATTTCTACGAGAAAACGGGCATTGAATCCAATCACCATAGCATCTCCAAGATACTGGCAGGGAAGTTGTTCCTTTGCCTTATTGGAAAAGTCAAGATCCTCTGCCTCAATAGTTAGCCCTTTCTCTGTGATATGAAGTTTTATTTGATTGGTAGTTTTGTTGGCGTAGTTGGCAATTCTTTTTAATGAATTTAAAAAATCTTGTCTTCCAATGGTCATTACATTCGGGCTATCTTTAGGGATGACCGCATTATATTCAGGGTAGCGAGCATCTATGAGTCTGCACACCAAAGTCATATTGTTGATTGTAAAAAAAGAATTTGTTTTGCTGTATGCAATCTGTACAGTGCCATTATGATCGCTCAAGGCATTTTTCAAAAGATTTAAAGCTTTTTTGGGTAGAATCATTGACCCATTATTACTCATTTGAACTTCGCTGAAATTATATTTGACTAATTTATGTGCATCAGTAGAAACAAAGGTAATGCCATTCTGATCCAATTGAAGCAATACCCCCGTCATAGCAGGTCTAAGGTCGTCATTACTAGTCGCAAAAAGAGTTTTATTGATGCCTTCTGTCAACAATAGGGAGGGTACAGTTACGCTATCCGTCTCGCTTGCTTTAGGTAACTGAGGAAAATCGTTTCCATCTTCCCCTGCTAGTTCATACTGGCCAAAAGTTGAGGTGATTCTCACTGTATAACTACTAAGATCTACCTGAAAAGAAATAGGTTGTGTAGGTAGTTGTTTTAATGTTTCCAAAAGAATTTTTGCTGGTATAGCTATACTACCTTCAGATTCTGCCTGCACATCTAAACTCGTAGTGACAAATGTTTCCAAATCAGTTGCGATAATTGTTAGCGTATTGTCTTTGATTTGAAAGAGGAAGTCTTCCAAAATAGGCAAAACAGGGTTGGATCCAATGGCTCCGTTTACGATAAGTAATTGATCTTTCAGTTCAGCAGAAGATAATGTAAACTTCATATTTTCTTAGTGTAGTATGGTGAATAATCTGTACATTTGACTGCCAAATATACAATTATTAAATCATTTTAGCAATCAATTGATTGAAACAAAACCTAAGCTTTGTTATGGAAGAGGGAGAAAAAAAAGTGAAATGGAAAGCATGGTTGGCTTTACTGGCCGTTTGTTTTTTTTGGGGTACAACTTATTTGGTAATTCGATTGGGATTGCAAACAGACAGTTCTGTTAAAATTCATGGACTTGTTTTGGCCGCAACCCGGCAATCTATTGCAGGATTGATTCTTGTTGTAATCATGCTCTTGTGTAGAGTACCCTTCCCCAGGGGTAAAACCCTCCTACAACTGGTTACTATTGGATTTCTGCTTTTGAGCTTGGGGAATGGATTGGCAACCTGGTCAATGCATTATAT
>CAZNNX010000110.1:0-1520 GCA_964574485.1 uncultured Saprospiraceae bacterium
GCCCGAGTTGTAACCATCACGAAAGAATTGGCTCACACCAATATTTTGAAATCATATTTGATAAAGGACAGTATAAAGAATTGTTTGACAATATTGTAGCAGTTGATTCACTTCAATTTGTTGATCAAAAACCCTATACAGAACGTCTGATCGATGCTAAAAATAAAACCGGACTTCTAGATGCCATTTCTGTGGCGCATGGAAAAGTTAATAAAAATGATTTTGTTATAGCTGCTATGGACTTTGATTTCATCGGAGGATCAATGGGTTCAGTGATGGGAGAAAAAATTTCCAAAGCAATCGATTATTGTATAGAACATCATTTTCCATTTATGATAATATCCAAATCAGGTGGGGCAAGAATGATGGAATCTGCCTATTCACTTATGCAAATGGCTAAAACTTCAGCAAAATTGACACAACTTGCTGCCGCAAAACTTCCCTATATCTCTTTTCTGACTGATCCTACTACCGGAGGAGTGACTGCATCTTTTGCAATGTTGGGTGATTTTAATATCTCAGAGCCCAATGCCATGATTGGATTCGCCGGACCCAGAATTGTTATGGAAACAATCAAAGTAAAACAATTACCTGAAGGATTCCAAAGGGCTGAGTCTTTACTTGAAAATGGATTCCTGGATTTTATCGTTGAAAGAAAACAACTCAAGGATAAATTATCCGATATTCTTACACTTTTTAAGAATTTACAGGCTTAAGACCATTCCCTACTTATCATTCTTTATTCAATTGTTCCAAAATTATTTGGTTGAATTCCCTTGCTTTGGTTTCCATCGGGCAGTGTCCAGTCCCTTGAATTTGATAGAGTCTGGCAAGTGGATAAGATTTAATAAATTTTTGAGCTGTTTCCAAAGGAACCCAACGATCCTCTGTTCCCCAAATCAAATAAACATCTGAACGCATTTGATTCAGATTAATATTATAATCCTCTTGCGGATATAAAAATCCCTGAATAATAGATTGCGCACTCTTTCTGTAGAGAAAGGGTCTGAGATAACCTCTTACTGAACTGATATCAGGTTTTTCCCCATAAGCTGAACTTAATAGTTCTGTAAATTTTTTCTCATTAAAAAACTGATAAACTGCAATGCACTCGATCCAGGCTTGAAAGGGGGGGAAGGAAGCAATATAAGACCAGAAAACCACCCAGGGGCTTTTTTTTGTATTAGATTTAAGAGCAGCAGCGCCATCTACCAAAAATAATTTTGAACAGGATTTATTGTACTGCAATGCAAAATGCCAGGCCGTATTGGCACCCATGGAATGTCCCATGGCCATCCAGTTTTTATTAATTAACCCCTCCTTTTTTATAATGCGGGCACATTTGTCTGCTTGGGCAGCAGCTCCATGATCAAAGTTATTTTTCTCTTTTTCAGAAAAACCAAAAGAGGGCAAATCAACAGAAAGTACATAATAACCTGAATCACAAAATACCTGATCATTCTTTCGCCATGAAAATGTCGAACCAGAAAATCCATGAATTAAAAGAATATATGCTTTGG
>CAZNNX010000110.1:1530-10595 GCA_964574485.1 uncultured Saprospiraceae bacterium
GAATAAAAGTTCTGTAATGCAACCTAATCCCATCAACATCTAAAAATTTAGAATTGGAAAATGGCTTTTCTTCTGTGCTAAACTTTTTCTGTCCGAGCGGAATCAGATAGGGGAGAACCATCGCTATAAGCAAAATGGAAATTAAAGATATAGCTGTATATTTTAAAAATTTGTGCAGCAAAAATCTAAGATTTAATCCATTTTATATTTTGAACTCCTCTATCCGTACTAAGTCTAGCCAAATAGAAACCCTTCGGCCAATCTGTTACAGAAATCTGGATCTGATTTGTAAAATGATTTTGGTACATCAATTGACCATTCAACTGAAATATTTCAACCTGAATCAAATCATTTAGATGAGTCTCTATATTGAGTTGATCTATTGCCGGATTGGGGTATAATTTCAACTCATCTGTACTGGCAAGATTTTGAAGCGATGTGGGAAGCACATATTGATTAAAAAATCTCCATATTTCCTTGCTTGCACTAAAATCCATGCAGGTAACACCAATTGTAAATGAAGCCCCGGGCCAGGTATGTGCACCATTTATTACTTTATACAATTCTACGGTATTATTATTTATGCCGCCAGTATATAGATATCTTTCAGCGCTGGCACCATCGGTGAGTACCGTATTGGGGATGTTGAAAAACTGGGGATTTGCATTGCAATTATTTTTTTGTACCCAATCTTTTACTAAAGTATCAATTGCCAAAGAAGATGCTGAACCTGTATATGGAACAGTTGGGTCGGCAGTACCATGAATTTGCATAACAGGTACAGGTCGGGTAGAATTACAATTAGCTCTTTGTATGAGCGTCAGGGAACCCGTCACTGATGCAATAGCTGCAAAACGATTGGACTGACAGGCCAATTCATAACTCATATACCCTCCATTTGACATACCTGTTGAATAAATACGGGAGGCATTGATTGAATACCTGCTCGAAATTGTATCAATAATTCGCTCTATAAAGCTAACATCATCAATGGGAGATACAAAAAAGCCTACATTCCAAAATTGCGTGTTTGCCGTGCCTGGCTGAATACTGCCATCTGGATGTACAATAATAAAACCTGCGGTATCTGCTATGGGTCTGAAATCACCATAAAAGGCTTGCTGCCAACTATTTGAAGTATAGCCGTGCAGGTTGAATACCAGGGGAGCCTGAACTGAAGACTGATAAGACGCAGGAACATAATAAGAATAATATCTCATGATGCCATTGTGAACAAATGAATCTGCCAAAGTACTTTGACCCTGAACAAGAGCTGAGATTGATAAAAAGAAGAATAGGAATATTTTTTTCATAGGAGTTAAAATAAAAGAAGGTAAACAGTTCCTGCTTACCTTCCTCTGTATGTATACATAATTTTATTTTCTAAAGTAATAAAGAGCTGTTCCCACTTCAGAACAATTCTGATTAATCAATTTGAAAACATTTTTCTCAAATTGTGATCTCTGGTCTGAAGCTAAACTTCTGACAGACTCTTGTACCTTATTTATGTCAACGCATAATTGTACCTTTCTTAAACGATTGGCATATTCTGATTTGGCTCTGTCTTTTTCTTCCTGGCTTGTGGCTGACTCATAATTTTTGATTGTTTCAACCAACTGATGTTCTGTAGCACAATTGCAATATTTGTTGGCAACTTCAGCAGGAGTTACAGGATTGTCATTAGAAAAGCTAAAAACTAGCAACAAAGAAATCAAACTTACAAATTTCATGGTATTATGTTTTACTTTTTCAAAGTTAAAAAAATTATTTAGAACCTCCATGTATAATATGAATGTTTCCTGTAAGTGGCTTGACAGCAGGACATTGTATACAGGATTGCGTTATATTGCAAATATAAAAATAAACGTCTTCTGCCAACAACTTACCCGTCTGCATGTCACGACCGTCCCAATTAATTTCAGGATCCTTGGTTTGAAATACCATTTGTCCCCAACGATTAAAAATCTTACAATCTACCTCAATGATAAACCGGTATGGCAAACATGGGTGGAATACATCATTGGATCCATCCCCATTGGGAGTAAAGACATTGGGAAGTTCATAAAATGGACAATTATCAGTCTGTACAATGGCACTGGGTTGACTTTCATTGCCACCTCCATTCACCTCTATTGAATCGATGGAAGTAATATAATAGCAACCTGCTAAATTTCCATTGGCTGGCTGATGCAAATAAACAGTATCTGATAGCTGTGAAAAATCAGCTACCAATTGCCATTGTCCATTACAAAAAGGTGCAAAATACAGACGATAGCCAGACTGATCTGCCGAACAACTGTCATCAGCTTTTTTCCATTTGATTTCATTAAACATCATGGATTGTTCCAGAATATTTCCTTCACACAAACCGCGATCCGGAAGATTTGAATCGTCATTGTATCGGCTACATGCCGAAATTCCCGCCACTGCCACGGGAGCACAGGGCGCTATTGTATCCAAAGGCGTACCACAGGCTATTTGTGATCGGTTAATAAGGGTGTCAATGATACCCGGCAAGCCATAAGTACCAGTGGATTCAATGTAATAGCAGTAGGTTTGACCATTTTCCAAACTATCGTCAATGTAAGACAGGGTATTCACTGTATCTAAAACGATAAAATTCAAAGAACCTGTAGGTTGTTCCTTAAAAACAACATACCTGTAATTTTGCCAGGGTACCAAGGCGGTCCAGTTTAAAATATTTTTTTGATCAGTGCTATTTACTTTTAAAAATAAGGAAGAAGCCGTTACCGTCTCACCTAAGGTATCGTTGTTGGCATAAAAGACTAATTTATAAGACCAGGCACTATCTTTTGTATTCAAATTTTGTTCCAGCACCTCTATGGTATCACCCAATGCACTGTAAGAATTGTATAATGGAGAAGTCCATACAGGTAAAAGAGAAAATGCTGATCCGGATTGTCCTGCAGACCGATACAATTCATAGCGGTAGGGGGGCGTATTAAACAGGGTATCCAATTCTGAAGCTCGGGGTGCTGCCCATCTGACAAATAATTTGCCATTTGCGGAATTAGTTTCTTCTATGTCTACATGCGTTATCATAGGCAGATCCTCTGCCATTTGAACGCAAATTTCCAAAGAAGGCTTACCCGAAACAGGACTGTGAAAATTATTGGTACCACTGATAGGTGTTGCAAATTCAGCCATAACCCGATAACTGTAAACAGAACCGGAAGAAACATTCAGGTCAATGAATTGATATGACCCTCCGCTGGGAAGACGAACCAAATTCCCTATGTTAATTTGCGTATAACCTCTTCCTGCCAAGCCAATTTCACAGGTATCAGGAACAAAAGGATCGCATGACTCCTTTCTCCAAACTGAAAATCCAAGGAAATTTGCTGCACTGGCACATTGATAGGGAGCATTCCAGGTTAAATCTACCTGTCCGGAATTAATAGCGGCCTGCAAATTTTGAGGTGCCGGACCTATTACTTTGATCTTCACTACTTTAAAGGTAGAAAGAGAGGCATCCACTGCACCACCATTGGTAGTGTAGGTATCTCTGGCCTTGAATACCAACTGAAAAGGTTGAAGCTCAACATGTGAGCAATTGGTCTGCCATCTAAATCTGGAACTCAGAGGCGAGAATCCACTTACATTTGCAAAATTGGCTGGAGAGCTGGACACTAAAAAAGGTCCGCCAGTAGCTGTTAGGCGCAGGTTCTGCAAAGGTATATCTGAGTCTGTTGCTTCTACATCAAATTCTATATAAGAACCAGCCTCCACGCAGATTTCATCTTCCGTTTCAATTCTCGGCGCTGTATTTTGCGCATCTTTGATTTCTATCTGAATATCTCGTACCAATCCACCCAGGTACAATCCATTTCTGTAGGATTTAACCAAAATAGCAATATTGTATTCTCCGGGTATTTGAGGGGCATTCCAGGTAAAAAGACCTGTTCTTACATCAAAACTAAAACTATTCAAGGGTCCGGGACCGATATCAGAAACAAGTTGATAACCAGGGACAGGAGAACCCACATTACTTTGTGGAACAATCAATTCATAAGCAATTGAGTCACCGTCGGGATCGTATCCATTCGGTGTATGCTGAAATATTTGCCCAACTACTCCAAAATCAACGGGGGGCTCCAATAAGATGGGTGAACTGTTAAAGCCAAATATAGATGTTGGAAACAAAAACACCTCCGTTTGCAGGTAAAATTCAATATTCACAGAGTTCCCACCATTAATGTTTAAAATACTTTCATTCCGGTTGGGATCCTGCATCCAAACTATATATGGCTGACCACCCGGATTGGGACCGGGGTAGGTATGCGTTCCGATATATTCATTTCTGCGAATATCAGGATGAACCATAACAAAATTATCCCTGGCCAGGGTTTGCACGGCACCATCACCCCAATGTATATCAAGAGAGGGGCGATCTGCATTGATACTGGTGCCACTGATCTTAGTATAGGTAGTTATCTTTACTTCTATAGTTAAGGGACCCGTTTGCCGATAGGTGATTTCTCCGGCACGATTATGCGTCGACCAGGCTGATTCTTGAAAAATCAGTAGGAAAAGAAGAGTAATAAATATACAGGCTCTGCTCATATGAGCTTAAATTTACGAATATAAAACAATAGTTTCTTCTAGTTCGTTTACTTTTCTCCTTGAAATCTAAAAAGAATATTTTCTGAATCCTGAATTTGATTGAGATTTTCCAATAGGGTATAGTTGCCATTTTCATCTAACAAATAAGGCAGATATCCCAGCTCCTGTAGAAATTCCAAAGCTTTTCTATGCTGATCAGTTAGTCTTTCGGCCGCCCAATATTCCAAAAATAAATGTATGGATGATCTTCTTTCCGGATCTTGCAATAGGGTTGATGCACCTTTCAGAACTTCAAATTCTGCACCTTCCACATCTATTTTGATAAAAATTGAGGCATTAGTATCTTGATTTTCAGCATAATAAATTTTATCCAGGGTTTTGGCCTCAACCCTCAACTCTTTTCCTTTTATTTTCTTATTCCAGGATTCTGATTGGTATTGCTCCGGATGTAAAGTATTGTATTCAGAATAAATAATTGGGTACTCTGTAAATAGAATTGCCTCTTGTTCTTCCGCGCATAGCGCTGCATGAATACGTTCAACTATGGGCAAATGGGAAGCATTTTTTTTCAATACTTCATGCATTTGAGAGGAGGCGTCAATGGTTTTAATTTTTTCCTTACCTTCCATGAGATGGGCAGCTAAAAGTGAATAAAATCCAAAATGTGCTCCTGCATCAATAAAATAATCCCCCGGCCTTAGATGCTTACACAAATAAACACTTAAGCTCAATTCTGAACTATGTGTTTTTGCCCCTAATATATAGATATCAGCACCTGCAGGCAAAAGTACCTGCATTTGATCACCCCAGATACAGGTTGTAGTAGCCCATCTTCCTTTTTTATCCCTTGGATACAGCACCCATCTGACCCATTGTGCATAAGTGTAGGGGAGGGGCCTGGCCAAGAAACGATCCCATTTTGTTCCCTTCGTTTTCTCTGCTACTCTGGCTAGGGAAGACAAACATTTATCGGCTCTGGAATTTAATTTTGACATGTTTTTAATTTTTCATTCACTTGTGCAGGGCTAATATAACCCAAACGATTTCCCCACTGATTACCAATATAATTCAAAATATTTGTAATCTCTATTGCTGACAATTGTGGAAAGGCGGGCATCTCCATTTCATACTCTTTTTGATTCACCCTGATCTTACCCTGTAAACCATTTCTCATATAACAAGCAGCAGCGAGGGGAGAAGCAATAAAATAATCAGCCCCTGACAAGGGTGGATACAGATCTTCAAATCCCTGACCTATATTTCCGTGACAGGCCTCGCAATGCTTTTGATACAAAATCTTTCCCTCATGAGACTTAACAATTGTTTCTGAAGAACAGGAACAAAATATAAGCATAGAAAAGATTTAAACAACCTTAGAGCGCATCCAGTAAAATTTGAATATCCGAAATGAGCATTTTCATCTTTTCAGGATCTGTACCGTCATACATACCTCTGATATGCCTGTTTTGATCAACTAATACTACATATCCACTGTGATCAAATCCACCCGGAGCAGAAGGATCTTCCTGTGCCGACAATAAATAATTGGCTGCAGTTTTTGTTAACTTTCCATAAGAACCTGTAAGTAAATGCCAGGTTTTACTCTGAATATTTAATTTTCGGGCATACCAGGACAAACGTTTTACATTATCTCTTTTGGGATCGATAGTGTAAGATATCATTTGAAAACGAGGCTCAGACTTGTATTTATTATATACCTTTTTCATTTCTGCTTTTACTCGAGGACATAAGGAGGGGCAGGAACTAAAGAAAAAATCAGCTACATAAATTTTACCCTTTACAGACGCTTCGGTAACCAAAGTACTGTCCTGATCCAAATAGGAAAAGGAATCAATCTGATGAAAGATCGTATCAACAACAGTTTTTCCATCAACTGTTCGTTCCTCCAGCATTCTTTCACCTAAAATGGGTAGTGTTTTGCTCGCCGGACTTTGACAGGACTGACTCAGCAGGATCAGAATACATACAAACAGGAAAGGTGTTTTCATTGAATATGTTTTGATTTGAATTGACTATATGCCTGAAGTGATTGATTCATCATTTGCGCTACCTTCTGAATTTTTTTTTCTTCCTCGCCAAGATAGAGTTGCAGAGAATCTGATGCTGTGTTCTGATAAAATTCAGCTTCGAGATGTTTATTTTTAAATTGATCCATCCAGCTAAACATGGCTTCATGCGCTGATTTCAATTCCTTTATCAAAGCCAAAGATTCCTTTTGCAACAGGCTGTCTTTCTGAAGGCTGTAAAATGCTCTCAATTCTTCCACTGCCCTTTCTATATCAGCTGTTTTAGGCATAACTTCATCGTGTTGGGCTACAACCAAATCGTAAAGCTCATCCAGCTTTTTCGAATCTGCCGGAGATGTAGACTGACAGGACAGCAAAAAAATGAAAAGATAAATCAAAACTACAGGGAAGCGCATGCAAATGAATTTTTGCAAAGGTCGTTATCTTTGTAAAAATTACAAAATATATGGAGAATTCTCTTCGAAGCTCTGTTGATTTCCATGCGAGGGAAAATGAAAAGAAGATCTATAAAATCTGAGTTTATAAGAGCTGTAATCATTTTATTAAAAAAGATTCCCTCCTTCTTATTTACATATATTTTATGTTTAAAATATTTTAACAGGAATTCATATAAAAAATGCGCTTTGATTTAATATATTTGCGAACACTTTGTTTATTTCGGTAACGGAGTAATGAATTGATTATCATTTGATAGATATATTAGCGTTTGCTAAAGATCCTGTGGCTTAAAGGTCGAAAATTTATGGAAACAGGAGGTCAAAGCGAAAACGCTCATGTTAAGGCGTGGGCGTTTTTTTACTTTGTTTCCAGGGATTCGACCCCCTAAGCCACGAGAAAAGCAACTGTTCTGCGCTGATTTATATGTACAATCACCTCTGCCGTGGGACGGGTAGACCAGTCACTTTTCAATATGAAAAATTGGATTTTTACCCTGTTTTTGTCCTTCCATTTCTTAACTCTTTTATTTTCCCAAAATGTACCTGCCTATGTTCCGACCAATGGGCTAGTCGGATGGTGGCCTTTTTCCGGCAATGCGATAGATAGTAGTGGGAATGGGAATCATGGAACTGTGAATGGTGCGACCTTGACGACGGATCGATTTGGGAATGCGGGGAAGGCTTATAGTTTTGATGGGGTGAATGATTTTATTTTATTAGCGAATAGTGGATTAATAAATTTTTCAGGGGGATTAACTTTCAGTGCTTGGGTCAAGGCCAATGATATCAGACATGCATCGATTGTTGATAAGGAAACAAATTGCAATTCTTATGGATACCGAATCTCAACAAGAGACAACGGAGATTTTTGGGCAGAGCACTCATGTTATGGAATTGCTCAACCAGGTGCATATGGAGTTATTGCTAATACAAACTATACAACAAGTAATTGGTATTTTATAGTTGGAACGTTAGATTTGCAATATGGAAATAGAATATACATTAACGGAACCCAAGTTGACCAAGGTGCTGTTACACAACTAATTAACAATACAAAAAACATTGAATTTGGAAGATCTACTTTGATTCAAGGAGAATATTTTTTTGGCAAAATCGACGACATCGGCATATGGAACCGTGCCCTTACCTGTCAGGAAATTCAGGCACTATATAGCGGACAAGCAGTCTATCAACAACCAACAGTTGCAGCCATACAAGGTCCCGCCACCGTTGTTGCAGGAAACAATATAAACCTCACTAATGCCACAGCAGGAGGTGTTTGGTCTTCTTCCAATACCAATATTGCAACAGTAAATAACAGTGGAGTGGTAACAGCTATTGCACCCGGAACGGATACGATAAGATACAGCGTTTCGGATGCCTGTGGTACCTATTCTGTTTTTCAGGTGATAACAGTAAGTTCTGCTTGTTTGCCCAACTATGTTCCTACCAATGGACTAGTGGGTTACTGGCCATTCTGTGGCAATGCCAATGATGAAAGTGGGAATGGGAATCATGGAACGGTGAATGGTGGTGTTAGTCTAACTCAAGATAGATTTGGAAATAATAATACTTCATATGCGTTTGATGGCAACGTAAATACTAAAATACAAGTGCCTTTATTGAATCAATTATCAGGTACAAGAACTTATTCTTTTTGGTTTAAAATACCTGTAAATTTTATTAATCCTTATCTTCATTTTATTACATGCAACAACTCAGGAAATGACTATAAATAACAATACACGGGGAAAATTTTATGATGGAAAAACTGGATTAATGTCAACTCAATTTGTGAACGATGACAATTGGCATCATGCTACGATAATACATAATTTTACAAGCCAAAACTCACAGTTGTATATTGATGGTACATTAAATGGACAAATAAACTCAACTAATTTCAGTTTCAATCCAATTATAACAGAATTAGCTTTCGGCAGCCAAGTATCAGGTAATACAATATCAACTAACAGTACTTTATTTGGCAAACTCG
>CAZNNX010000111.1:0-10558 GCA_964574485.1 uncultured Saprospiraceae bacterium
TATGGCATCATACTCAATGCTATCATTTTTGGGGGGATGTTCGATTTTGGTATGAGTGTGGGTTTGTTGAGAAGATTGATTCATGAAAACAGCCAGGCAGGTAAACTCATGACGTTGGTCTTTACTTTTTACATGCTTACATTTATTGTTGGAGCACCGGTTTTGGTTCTACTGCACAGTGCGACTGATCAGTTTATGAGTGGATTGACACTTTTTCAAGTTGTTTTAATGGCAATACTCATTTTGCAAAATATTCTTGCTACGCTATTTGATATTGTCATCCAATCCACACAAAAGATATTTAAAGCAAAGATGATACGGATGGTGAAGATACTTGCAGAATTGATTTCTATTCTTTTGGTATTGGAGCAGGGTAATTTGAATGGAGTGCTGCTTTGTATGGTGTTATTTAATCTTGTTTATGTACTGCTCCTGCGTCACCAATCACTTGAAATTGTTGGCAAAGATCAACCTTTATTTAGTTTGGATTTTACCTTACTTAAAGAACATTTGAATTATAGCCTCTGGTATTTTCTTGCTGCATTATCGACTGTCCTCGTATTTAATTCTCAGCTTTTTGTATTGGATATCATGGCGGGACCTCATGTGGTTGCTCAGTTTGTATTGTTTAATCGCTTTTTTGAAATCATCCGTTTTGCTGTCTCTAATTTTACAGTAGTACTCCAACCAACAATTCTAGATAGTGAACTTAATAGCCCTGAAAAAGTAAAGCACCTTTATAAAACTGCAGTTCTGAGGGTTTTCCTCCTTTTGGGTAGTGTTTTTCTCATATTTAATCAGTGGGGTTACGATATTTTCATGTGGTGGTCAAAAAACAAATACCCTTTTGATAAATCTTTGTTTCAATTGTTTTTATTTTACACGATATTGATTTTGATTGATAATGTGTCTGCATTGTTCCTTAGTACCTTGAAACTGAATAAAACCACCACCATTGTTGCTTTGGTACAAGGCACACTGGTAGTACTGTCCCCTGTATTTTTCTTCTCTTATCATGGCTTATTTGGTGTAATAGCTGCTTCTTGTGCTGCACTGCTGATGACCAATTTCATATTTAACCCTGTTTATTTATGGAGGCGCATACAGCATTGACCAATAAGGTGAATATTGCAGGGGTAGGGTTCAATAACCTCAGTGTTGATGAACTAAGGTCAGCAGTTAATGGTTGTATTGGTCGGCAAGAAAAAGTGCAAGTTTGTTTTGTTCCGACCAACTCTGTTATGGCTGCACATCATAACGATGAGGTTAAAGCTGTGTACAATAAGTCTGATTTGGTGATCTGCGATGGAGTACCCATCAAATGGGCTTCACAACTTCTAGGAGCACCACTTAAAGAACGCATTACGGGGTTTGATTTTTTCCCAATATTCATTGAAGAATGCATAAGAAAACACTATGGTGTATTTTTTATGGGTGCTTCACCTGGTGTGGTAGAAAGGTTAGTTGAGCATTATGAATTTGTATCTCCAGAACTCAAGATAAACGGATATTATTGCCCACCTATGGCTGCTCGTTTCTCCAAAGAAGAAAATGAGAGGATGATTGCATTGATCAACAGCAGTAAGGCTGATGTACTTTTTGTGAGTTTGACTGCACCCAAGCAGGATATTTGGATTCAGGAACACCTGAACCGACTAAATGTAAAAGTCGCCATGGGTGTGGGTGCTGCATTCAATTCGGTGATTGGCAACATCAGGCGTGCGCCTGTTTGGATGCAGCAAGCGGGATTGGAATGGTTCTATCGTTTTCTGCAAGAACCTGGGCGCCTGTTTAAAAGGTATTTTGTAGAAGCCCCACCATTTATTCCTTTGGTTGTTAAACAATATTTGCGTAACAAAAAACAGGCAAATTTCCGGCATGCAAAATAAATTCAATGATATTGTTTCTATTGCCTGGAATGGGAAAGATGAGATCTTTAAGTATATTGAATTTGATGAAGGACCGATGTTCACAATACTTTTATTCAACTATAGTGGCAACCAAAAACTTCCTGAATTGAATGGTAATGTAATTTATCATCAAATTATTTCAGCAAAAACTGAATTTAAAGGCAAGATATTGGAGGTGTTGGGCAGGAATATTAGCGATATGAATTATGAGTACCTGGGCATTCTTGATGATGATCAGGAAATATCAATTTCAGGCATCAATAAAATGCTTGCAACAGCCAGAGCCATTGATGCAGACATGTTCCAGCCTAGTGTTACAAAAGATAGTTTTTACAGTCACAAACGATTTTTGAATAATGGAACAAATAAACCTGAAGCTATAGATTGGGTTGAAATCATGTCACCATTCTTGAAAAAGCAATTGTTTGAAGCAGGTAATCCATTTTATAACGAGAACATTTCTTCTTATGGAATTGATATGTATCTGTTTCCTTACCTGCAAAGAAAATTAGGTATGAACAAGGCATTTCTGATGCATGAGACTACCGTGAAACACAACAAGCCTGTGACAGATGGATCAAGACGCTTTTCAAACGGACTCGATGCACGTCAGGAGGGGGAATTGTTGCGTGGTAAAATTCTGCAAAAAATTGAAGAGGAAGAAATTGATTTTAGCGACGAAGAATTGCGCGACATCTACGGCGTAGGTAAAATCAGATGGGATGTAATGAAATACAATATCAAACGCAAAATCTTAAACCCATTTATGTAGACAATCTTTATAGTCCATAACTGAATCCAAACGACACAAGCCGGTTCGAATTTGCAACAGCATTCACCGGTTTGTTTGTTTTCTGCTGGTACTGAAATTGCAAATACAAATTGTTGATCCACTCGTACTGTGCTGTGAAGAAGATGTCATTGCGGGTCTTTGCAAAATCAAATAAGAATGGGGGTTGGGGAATGGCTTGGTACTGGTCGACTAAAGTACCTGGACCACCCTTGCGGATATGCCACCAACGCAAGTCGAGTTTAAGTTTTGGAATGGGTGTGTATTTCACCAGCAATGCCAAACGGTCTGAATTGTTTCCCATCCAATCTCCCAAGGGTTGCTGGTAATGGTTGTATTCTTGTGCAGGTAATAAATTGTTGTACACAAAAGGGTTCACCCTGGTGTATTCTGCACCCAAGGTAAGGTAAGGAAGCAGAACGTCTGTAACGGATGCACCGAGTTGAATCCCAAACTGATTTCTTGCTTCTTTTGGATTGAAGATCTTGGTCAGACTCAATTCATCTATAAACCAGGTGGCATAGAGGTGGGTATTTTTCAAATGATTTCTTGAGCTTACTTGCATAAAAATCTGTCCGTTAGAACCTGCATTGATCAGGTAATTGCTCCTGTTGTTGTCGTAGCCCTTGAAATACATCAAGGGAATCAGAAATCCCACATCTAGTTTATCGCTGTACACCATAGACTCCCCAACGGTTATGGAAAGACCTTTTAGCGGCAGGAAAGTCAGGCTATGACTCACCAAAAACTTTGGTATATACCTGATGCGCACGTCTCCACTCACTCCAGAAGTGCCAGTGCCGTAACTCCTGACAGAATCTACCAGGTTGGAATTTAAAAAAGCATGGGTATAATTAAAGCTCAACCATTTCAGGGGCTGGTAATCCAAACGCAAATAGGGGAAGGATGGAGCGCGGTCAGATAAAATGATCTTGCCGGTTTCACCGTACCCCATCAGCAGCTGGTCTTTTCCTAAACTGATGGATCCATTTTTCCAGGAATAGGAAATGGAACCACGTATCTCGTTGTGGTTCTTTTTGTTGGCATCTCGGTTGATCAATTCAATGATGGTGGTCTGTGGATTTTCCTGGTTCAATAAATTGAGCCCTGACCCTGCAAGGGCATAATCTCTGTAGTACGCCTGAAACCCAAATCGTTTGGCTTGTCCCCAAATGTTTACACCATTGCTCAATTCCCTAAAGTCCATTTCTGATCCTCTGTAGAGCTTGGCACCAATAATGGGGTCAATAAAAAGTTTGAAATCCTGGTTGTTGACACCCAATAGCCTTAATCTATTGTAGTTGTCTTTTTTGAATAAGGTTGTAGTATTGGCAGCTCCTGCTGGGAGGGGAGCAGTTGAGTTGAATTCTTGCAGGTAAAAGTCCCTTTCTTTTTTTTCTATCTCGGATAATGATTTGGTACCTAGGCTGTCGAGCAGTTGCTGAATCTGTGTGCGGGAAACTGGACGAATCACGTCGTTGAACTCAATCAATCCTTTTTGTGCCATGCGTGATAAGTAGCCGTAAACGGGAGATTGGTTGTTTTCCCATACGGTTTGTGCTTGCAGTGTTTGCACAGCGATGCCCCAAAAACAAATCAGCAAAAGTTTTTTCATGGTATCAGGTTTAGCGACTAATAAGCGTTTTGATCTCCGCGTATAAAATTAATGATGGTCTGCAGAATAATTTGACTATCCAGCCAGAAAGTCCATCTGTGGATGTAATATAAATCAAAATCCACCCTCCTTTGCATGTCCTGAACGGTCTTTACCTCTCCTCTGAGTCCGTTTACCTGCGCCCACCCGGTGATGCCAGGTAAAACACTGTGCCTGAGCATGTAATTCTCTACGGTATGCATGGATTCCAGGTTCATGGGGGTAGGGTGCGGACGTGGTCCGACAATGGACATGTTACCTAATAATACATTCCAGAACTGAGGCAGCTCATCGAGGTTGGTTTTTCTCAAAAAACGACCAATGCTGGTGATTCGAGGGTCGTTCTTTATGGTGGATTTGTATTTTCCCTGTTCATCTACTTCAGTACTTTCTTTGATCATGGTACGAAATTTGTAACAGGTTATTTTGGCATTGTTCAAGCCCCATCTCTCTTGTTTGAAAAATACAGGTCCCTTTGAAGTGATTTTCACAAAAAGTGCAATAAGTGGGAAAACGAAAATGCCCAGTGTGCAAAAAAATAAAACCGAAAAACAGATATCGAAAGTTCTTTTGATGAATTTGTTGAATGACAAATCTAGAGGGAGTCCGCTGATGTTCAATACCGGTAAAATTCCAATATTGTCGACTTGTACATTAGAGGTAGAATATTTGTAGGCATCAGGCAGAATGCGGGTTTGCACTTTAAATACTTCACAAACATCTACACAAGATCTGATGGCATCATGTTCTTCGCTGGGTAAGGTGATGACTACTTCATCTACCATCTCTTTTTGCAAAATAGATTGCAGCTCCTGAATAGGTCCGTAATACTTACAGCCATTGAGTTTGGTAATGTTATCGTCTACAAAACCCACGCAGGTATAACCGTAATAATAATATTTATTGACAGTTTCATAGAAGAACTGTGCTGCATTTCCGCCACCTACCAATAGGATTTTATCGAACATTTTGCCTTGAGACAAAATGGAGTGGATGTATTTTCTGTGGACGTATTTGGTGATGGTGGCAAAAATAAAGATGGTGGTGATTAACCTCATGAAAAGGATCAATACCAGGTTGATCTGTGGCTGCATAAATGCTAGCAATGCAGCAGATAGGATGGTGAAGAGAATGGTGTTGTAGAGGATAAAGATGATTTCCTCAGAGAATTTATTGGATCTGCGTTCTTCGTAGAGTTTTGAATAGATACCTGTAAAATACCAGGTGGCCAATAAAATGAATGGGTAAAAAAACAACAGCAGACTTTCAGTTTGAACAGGCTGGTATTGCCATTGAATAAGTAAATAAGCCGCAAAAATTGAAATTGCGTCGAGCAGGTAACGGAGGAGAATGTAAAAGTTCTGGTTCTTTTTCATCAGCGCCCCTGCAAGATAGCAAAAATGGTGTTTTTTGACTAGAAATTATCCTTTCATTTTATACGAAAAATTGCTGACAAAACCATGAAAAAAATTGGTTATTTGTTTTAAAGCTGGTTAAATATTTTTCTGATAAAAAAATAAAAAAAGTAGCATTAGGTATTGTTTTTTTCAAAAGTCATTTAAACATGTAAATTGAATTGAATGCATTGAATTTCAGTGGATAAACTAATTGGTATCTACACTTTTTTTTCTATAAATTTACGCTTTAGCATAACCTACCAACCGGACATGAAAACACATTGTGACCGAGGTGGCGAAGCTGTGGGGAGCGTTGTCGTTGTTTTCGTTGTTGTCATGGTTGTCAGGCTGTTAACTATTCCCTGTTGCCTGTTCCCTTTTGCCTATTCCCTATTTTACCTACCAAACCGCAACAATCGCTGCACTTCTACTATCTATCTTTAATTTTGAATACTAACTAACTAAATGAACCAACAACCTGTAATTGCAATAATTGGACTAGGATATGTGGGATTGCCGCTTGCAGTTGCCTTTGCAGAAAAATATCCTGTTTTGGGGTTTGATATTAATCAGGCGAGGATTGATGAATTGAGGAGGGGGGTGGATAGAACGTTAGAGGTTGAAACTGATGAACTGTTAACTGTTAACCGTCAACAGTTAACCGTTAATAATCCAGGTTTATTTGCAACTAACGATGCTTCTTTGCTTCCGCAGTGCAATATATTTATTGTGACAGTTCCTACGCCAACGGATAAGTACCAGCGACCGGATTTGACACCTTTGTATAAGGCAAGTGCGACAGTTGGTAAGGCTTTGAAAAAAGGTGACATTGTTATTTATGAAAGTACAGTTTACCCTGGTGTTACAGAAGATGAGTGTGTGCCTGTTTTAGAGCGTGAAAGTGGGTTGGTATTCAACAAGGATTTTTTTGCGGGATACAGTCCAGAAAGAATTAACCCAGGAGATAAAGAACGTACGGTAAAGAAGATCCTTAAAATTACAAGTGGCAGTACACCTGAAATTGCTGAACAAATTGATCAGCTTTACAAAACAGTAATCTTGGCCGGTACCCACAAGGCGCCAAGCATCAAAGTGGCGGAAGCGGCCAAGGTTATTGAGAATTCTCAGCGTGATATCAATATTGCTTTTGTTAATGAGCTGGCAAAAATATTCAACAGATTAGATATAGATACCCATGCCGTACTAGAGGCTGCAGGCACCAAATGGAATTTCTTACCCTTTAAACCAGGTTTGGTAGGTGGGCATTGTATTGGTGTTGATCCTTATTATTTGGCACAAAAGGCGCAGGAGACAGGTTATCATCCAGAAATCATTTTAGCCGGAAGAAGGTTGAATGATGGAATGGGAGAGTATGTAGCCAATGAGGTGATTTTTAAATTGGTAAAAAAGGGACATGTGGTTGCCAAGAGCCGTGTATTGGTTTTGGGTATCACATTCAAAGAGAATTGTCCGGATATTAGAAATTCTAAGGTAATTGATATTATTACTCACTTGCAGAAGCAAGGTATAGGAGTAGATATCTACGACCCTAATGCAGATGCAGCAGAAGTCATACATGAATATGGTTTACCGCTGCACAGCAACATGGAACAACTGCAAACACCTTATGATGCTGTTGTACTTGCTGTTGCACATAAAGAATTCATGCAACAAGATTGGCGAGCAAAGCTCAACGGCAATGGGGTGCTCTATGATGTAAAAGGGGTATTGAACCCAGCAACTGTAGATGCCCGTCTTTAATAATCCGCCACGGCGGACAAGCACATAACCCACAACTCATAACACACAACCCAATTTGAGACTACTACTCACAGGCGGAGCAGGCTTTATTGGCTCTCATATTTTAGAAGCTGCTGCTCAGGATAAGCGTATTGAAAAAATCATTGTATTGGATAACCTCAGCGCGGGTTTTCTAAAGAATATTGAGCCTTTTCTCTCAAATTCGAAAGTGAAATTTGTAGAAGGGGATATACGGGATAGATCGACTTGTATTCGTGTGATGGAAGGGGTGACCGCTGTTTGTCACCAAGCAGCGATGGGATCTGTGCCAAGAAGCATAAAGACGCCGGACCTAACACATGACAACAATGTTACTGGGTTTATAAACATTGCGACAGCCGCCAGAGATGCGGGGGTAAAGCGGATGGTTTATGCATCTTCATCCAGTGTATATGGTGATGCTTACTACCAACCCAAGGTGGAGGAAAAAATTGGTAAGCCGCTGTCTCCTTATGCGGTGAGTAAGCATGCCAATGAGTTGTATGCTGAGGTTTTTGCCAAGAATTATGGCATGACCATGGCAGGGTTCAGGTACTTCAATGTATTTGGTCCAAGGCAGGATCCAAACGGACCTTATGCCGCTGTGATTCCCCTGTTCTTCAAACATGCCCTAGCAGGAACGAATCCTGTAATCAACGGAGATGGCAGTATTACCCGAGATTATACTTATGTAGCTAATGTAGTAAAGGCAAATTTAAATGCCTTTTTTGCTGAAAGTTACACTGGAAGTGAAGTCTTCAACATCGCTTGCGGTGCTACTACTACACTCAATGAACTTTGGCAGCAGATCAAGGAACTCACTAGTTCCTCCTCAGAAGCCATCCATGGCCCCAACAGACCGGGAGATATTTTACATTCTTTGGCTGATGTAAGCAAAGCAGCCCAGTTGATCAATTATACCGAGCTGACTGATTTAGCTACAGGCCTTGAAAAAGCATTAGCATGGTACAAGCAGGTAAATTAAAATCTATTCATTAGTTTTATAGAATGAAATCAATAAAATTTTTGTTTAATATAATCTTTTACAAAATCAGGCAGGCTATGTCCCTCGTCCCTCGTCCCTTGTCCCTAGTGGCCTGTTCCCTCTTGTTGCTATCTCTATTCAACACCTCCTGCGTCTCCTACAAAAACCAAATCTTCTTCCAAGGCCTCTCCGATACCAGCTATATTGCATCAACCAAGCAACCAGAACCAATTTTGCAAAGAGGCGATCAGTTGAGTATTATGGTTTATACACCAGACCCGGTTGCAATGATGTTTTTCAATATGCCGATGGGTGGTGGACAAGGTGGCGGTGGGCAAATGATGATGATGAATCAAGTTGGACAAGGTGGGGGTGGAACTATTGTAGGTTACTTGGTTAACGAGGATGGAAATATTACATTCCCTAGATTGGGAAAGATGAATGTATTGGGTATGACCCAGGGTGTATTACAAGATTCTATACAACGTGCGATTTTGCCTTTTGTTAAAGATGCACAAGTGAATGTGCGCTTATTGAATTTTCGTGTTACATTTATTAATTCTAACAAAGCTGCTACTGTTACCATTTTTAACAATAAAACCAATATTCTCCAGTTTTTGGGACAGGTTGGAGGAATAGAATGGATGGATAAAAGGGAAGGTGTAATATTGATTCGTCAGGTAGATTCTGTGCGCACTGTTTTCCGATTAAACCTGGCTGACAAAAGCGTTTTTCAATCGCCTGCTTTCTATCTCCAACCCAACGATGTGGTGTATGTGGAGCCCAACAAACGTAGATTCTTAGAAACTAATGCACAGTTAATCAATCTGTTCTCGGGAGTATTAAGTGCGTTAAGTATAACTTTAGTTCTAGTGAACACTGTATTTTAGGGAACAGGGGTTAGGGAACAGAAACAACATATAAGTCCCTTCCTAGAATAGGGCGAGCGAGGGGTGGTAAATAAATTTTATGCAAGAAAATTTCGAAGAAGAAAAACAAAGCGAACAAATAGCCGATATCATCAGGAGAGAATACCTCCCGTTCTGGCCTATTATTTTGGGTGTGGGGCTATTGGGACTCTTAGTTGCCAACGTAGTAATGCGTTACACGCAACCGGTATACAGTAGTCAGGCTACCATCATGTTCAAAGACAATGCAAGGAACCAGACGCAGCAGGTGTTGAGTGAATTGGTTGGTGCGGGCGGTCAAGGTCAAGACCGCACCAAACAGAACCTGGAAATTTTACAAAGCTATGATGTGGCGATGGATGCATTAAAAGAACTAAAATTAAATGCACAACTTTATAGCATAGGAACAGTTAAAAAGAGATTGATTTACAAAGAATCTCCTTACTTTAACTGTATTTTCTTTAACCCTGATTCTATTCGTAATTTTATTGAAGAAATCAAATTTGTTCCAAACAAACCTTATGCATTGGTTGGAAATGACACGCTTTATTTCAATACCCGTTCAAGGGTTATGGGTAACGAGCTGTTGTTTAGCATTGATGCTTCTGAACTAAAAAAACTTAGGGCTGGAAAATTTGAATTAAGGGTTACGTCTAACCTTTCTTTAAAACGAATGTTCGATCAAGTTAAAGTAGCAGAGAATAAATCCAAACCATCTGTAGATCTTGTGTTGAATGGGGAAGAACCAAGGATGATAAGGGATATCCTAACCAGCTTACTCAAATCTTATTCTGAAGTATCTATTCAAGACAACAAGAACGAAGCTACCAATACTATTGCATTCATTGAGGAAAGGCTGGTGTTGATTGAGGGGGAGTTGGACAGTGTAGAATCGGGTATTGAGCGCTTTAAGCAACAGAACCCCATGGTGGCTTTGAATGCCGAAGCGGGACAGGTTTTTAACCAGTTGAGGGAAAGCGATCAGAAAATGGCTGAAATAAATTTACAGCAAACCTTGTTGACTGATATTGAAAATTATATTCAAGGAAAAGGAAATAAACCTGGCATGATGCCATCATTTGCTGGGATGCAATTTGGAGAAGAGATTCAGCATTTTTTGATTAAGTTGTATGAT
>CAZNNX010000112.1:0-4431 GCA_964574485.1 uncultured Saprospiraceae bacterium
CTCTTTTTCCATTCCAGTCATAGGCGCAGACATCAGTCTCATCCCATTGATCTTTTGTGATTTGAGTGAGATCTTTTTGATCGAAAAGATAAATATCAGATTGATTATTTTGAATGGCTGTCATCACAAAGGCATCATCACCATAGGTTTGAACACTTGTCAAACGTTCGATGCCATTTATTTTTTTTGGGGTATTAAATTTTTTTTGCTGTCCAATGACAAGACTTTGGTAAAAAACCTTATCCTTGTTTTCTGTAAATAATACCAGTTCACTGCCCTTGTTTTTCCAGAGGATAATTATTGTCTACATCTTCTGTTAAATCTCTGTTACCGCCTTTATAAACGAGTTTTCTCTCCTTGGTTTCCAGAGTAATTACATACACATAAAACTCACCTTGCTCATGTTCGCTGTAGCAAAGGTATTTACTGTCCGGACTCAATCGCACTTGACGGATGAGACTATTTCTCTTGTGTTTTAAATCAATGGATCCTGCATTGGGGAAAAGTCTGTTTTGGTTGTCCTCATTATATCTGTTTGAATAATAATTATACCAATTCGTGCCGGCAATACTGTAAAAACTATTTCCAAAAACATATAAAAATCCGCTTTCTACACTGCGATTGATTCTACTCAGATATAATAAATTTGAAACAGCTGCCTGGCCATGTGTTTTGGAAATGTAGTGAAATAAAGAACGACCCGCTAAAATTGGTTTTTGTTGGGCCAATTCCAAAAAATTTGAGAATCTCTTAGACAATAAATCATCTCTTAATTCATTATCGTAGGTGTCATTCCATTCTTCTGTCGCATGGGCGATTAACCCTTCCTTAAACCACTCGGGAAGATTCAGCAGAACAGAATTTTGAACAATTTCCTGCAAATTGGAGCCAAATAGCATCCGGTTCATGATGGTTCTTGCAATAGACTCTCTGATGAGCAATTCTAAATTTTTGTGGTTTCCATCAAAGTAAATCAAAATTTTATTGTCCAGTAATTTAGTTTTGCCACCCGTATTGATAGTGGGAGAGACAAGACCTATATTGGATTGTAAATAATCACTAAAATCACTGTAAATGATAATTTCAACTCTTTGTCTTACCTGATATTCCAGAATAGATTTTAATTCTACATAAGATTTTTCAGCTACGGGCACAATAAACTCCAGCAAAGATTTGTTTTCCTCTGTAAAGGAAAATGCAAAACTTGGAGACTCGTATCTTTGCCACTTATATTTTTCATGTTGCAGGCGATTTTGCCCAAAGGGAGAACTGACCAATTGAGCCCAACTGAATTCCAGGTTCAGTAATAATGTTGCAACTATGATAAAATATCGGTAAATTTGTAACATATTAAAAAATCAGTTCTAGGCAATCTTGTAGATAATTAAAAAAGTAATCTGACTATAAATTAACGATTTTTTTATCACAAAGGCTTACTTATTTAACAATTTTAAGAAATAATATAAAGCTTAATTATAACCATGACAAAGGTTGAATGTTTCGTTTTTAACATGTTTTATGAAAATACTTTCGTGGTTTATAATCAGGAAAATGAATGCATTATTTTTGATCCGGGCTGTTATGACCAAAAGGAAAGGAAAAGGCTTAGTGATTTTGTGAAGGGAAAGGGTTTGAATGTGAAGCATTTGCTTAATACACATTGCCATATTGATCATGTTTTTGGAAATCGATTTTGTTCAGAACAGTTTGATGTTGTACTGAGTATTCCCGAAGGAGAAACTGATATGCTTGCAGCTTTTCCTCAAGTGGCCCAAATGTATGGAATAGACGCGATACAACAATCTCCTGATCCTGCCATTCTATTGAAAGAGGGGGATGTAATTACTTTGGGCGAAAATAGATTTTATGTGATTTCTGCTCCCGGGCATTCTCCTGCAGGCATTTGTCTTTACAATGAAGAGGAATCTTATCTGATAGCCGGAGATGTTTTATTTGAAGGTAGCATAGGTAGAACCGATTTGCCTGGGGGTAATCATGCTTTGCTATTGCAAAATATAAAGCAAAAATTGCTTTGTTTGCCAGATGACGTGATTGTTTATTGTGGTCACGGACCTACAACAACGATAGGAAAAGAAAGAAAAACCAATCCTTTTTTACAGAATATATGAAGAGAACAGAACTAAAAGATTTAGGTGAGTTTGGTCTGATCGATAGATTAACTCAAAATTTTCATTTGAAGAATTCTTCTTCTTTGAAAGGGGTAGGAGATGACGCTGCCGTTTTGTGTTATGAAAAAGATTATCAAACGGTTGTTTCTACAGATTTGTTGGTGGAGCATATTCATTTTGATTTGATTTACACACCCTTAAAGCATTTGGGATATAAGGCAGTGGCTGTAAATGTTTCAGATATCTATGCCATGAATGCCCTGCCGCAACAAATATTGGTATCAATTGCACTGTCTAATCGCTTTTCAGTTGAAGCTGTAGAAGAAATATATGAAGGTATTCGGATGGCAGCACAGTATTATGGGGTAGACCTGGTAGGGGGAGATACAACTTCTTCAAATAAAGGGTTTATCATTAGTATTACTGCAATTGGTTGTCAGTTGCCACATAAATTATCCAGCAGATCTGGTGCAAAGATCGGCGATTTGGTTTGTGTTACGGGTGATTTGGGTGCAGCCTACCTTGGATTGCAACTTCTCGAGAGAGAGAAACAGGTATTTTTGGCTAATCCTGAGATGCAGCCTGATTTTGACGGGCAGGATTATTTGATTGGGAGAATGCTAAAACCCGAGGCAAGAAAAGATATATTTGAGTTTTTTGAAAAGAATCAATTGGTACCCACTTCCATGATAGATGTATCAGATGGACTTTCTTCCGAAATCTTGCATATCTGTAAAAATTCAAATTGTGGTGCTTTGATTGAAGAGGCTATGGTTCCTGTTTCCGAGTTAACCTATCAAAAAGCATTGGATTTTAATTTGGATCCTATGGTTTGTGCTATGCACGGCGGGGAGGATTATGAGTTGCTATTTACCATTGATCCTAAAGATGCAGAAAAAATCAAATACAATTTAGATATCAGTATTATAGGAGAAATTGTACCTCAGTCTGAAGGAATCAGGCTACAAACAAAGGCAGGAAGGTTTCATGACTTAATCGCACAGGGCTGGCAACATCACTAAAAATAATACCCCAATGCAAAATATCCAATCTTTTTATGATAGTCTGAATAGACTATCCTCTATTGAATTTGTCTCTGACGAAGTTAAATCTATGGAGGTATATGATTCAATTTTAAATTTATTTCATCTCGCTACTGCGGAGAAAGAATTATTTTTTCCCACCTTAAATGCAAGAATACAATATGTTGCCCATCATAGCAAGATTAGCGGAAGTTTGTATTGGAATTTAATTCAGTTGTTAGCTCAGATAAAACAGCAAAAAAAAGTAAAAGAACATTTTTCATCAAATTTTATATCAGTTTCAATAACTGTTTTGGCACAGTGTGCCAAACAAATTTTTCAGATCGAGATTCCTTCTTCTTTGAAGAAAAAGTTTGTTCCCTTACAAGAGAGGAGTTTTGATTTGGATGGATTTCCTGTTAAGTCTAAACTTTCATTTTTAAGGGTTTATGTAGTAGATATTGATGAAAGTCAATCGTATTTAATTTGTAAGAATGCAGATTTTGATGGTGTTTTACTCAAAGTAAGATATAATGTAGAGGGTGTAAACCAACAATTTAATGGGTTGATTCAAGGAATAAAAGAGTGGTACTCAAAATCGGCACTTTTGTATTTGGAAGATATTTGGGTGAATGAACAGTCTGTTTTGGTTCCATCCATTATTGTTTTAGAGCCCGATTATCTGGTTGATGTTACCTCCATTGCAGAATGCTTTCAACCTGAATCAATACAATCTATGTTGCATGTATTGGGAAAATTTAAGGCGAGAAAAAATACCTTACCCATAGCCATAGGGAATACCTCCAATTATTATTTAGATGAATTGTTGAGTGATAGTCAAGTCTCTTTTGAGGCATCTTTCAAAAAATTGTTTCAAACCAACCCCTTATCATTTTTAACCTTTTCTGATGATGAAATTCGATTTTTAAAAAGTTCTGTACAGATTCATTTTGAAAATCTAAAGCGGGTTTTAGAGCATGATTTTAAAAAAGAAAATATTCTGATTTCAAATTGTTATCTGGAACCTACTTTTTATTCCAATAAATATGGCATTCAAGGTAGACTTGATGTTTGGCATCAACCTTTACATGAAATGTCAACCTCCATTGTTGAATTGAAAAGCGGGTCTCTGTATCGCCCCAATCTGTACGGTGTTAATGCAGCGCATTATGCACAGATTTGTTTGTATGATTTACTAATATCGTCTGTTTATCCTGAGTTTCGCGTGAACGCATATTTGCTTTACTCCAAAATTCAGGAAAATCAACTTAGGTACGTAC
>CAZNNX010000112.1:4462-10493 GCA_964574485.1 uncultured Saprospiraceae bacterium
AAAAGACCTTTTTCCAAGACCTTACTTTCTAAGCTGAGTGCCAGTTTCTTTGAAAAGCAGTCTAAATTTACCAAAGAAGATGCCAGTGCCTTTGAAACAATATTGCAAAATGCGACTCCTTTAGAACGTGCTTATTTTCAACATTTTACTGCTTTTGTTGCTAGAGAGGCAATGATTTCGAAATTAGGATTGGAATCAAGAGTAAAATCAAACGGGGTTTCATCTCTTTGGTTAGACGATCTACAAACGAAAATAGATCAATTCTCAATTCTGTCTGATTTAGAGATACTGGAAGATTTGAGTAATGAGGTACATGCTACCATCCGTTTGTTAAGAACTGAGAATACGCCGCAAATGTCAAATTTCAGGAAGGGTGATATTGCCATATTATACCCAATGGAAAATGAAGATGATAATGTAATGCACCATCAATTATTCAAGGGTACAATTGCCGAAATTAACGCGCATGAAGTTCTTTTCAAACTTCACGCCAGACAGTTTAACAGGACTATTTTTTCAACATATAAGCATTGGTTTTTAGAACCGGATGCCATGGAGAAATCATTCGCAGTACAATACCATTCATTATTTGCTTTTCTTCAATCTAAGAAAGAAAAAAAAGATATCCTGCTCGGATTGAAGCAACCCATTGTTCAACATGCAGAGATACAAATTGAGGCTACAGGATTATCTGAACACCAAAAGAAAACGATTCAAAATTGTTTGTCGGCCCAAGATTATTTTCTGTTAATGGGCCCTCCCGGTACAGGAAAAACAAAAATTATACTGTCGCAACTGGTAAAAATTTTGATGAATCAGCCTGAAGAGCAGATTTTATTGATGGCTTATACCAATAGAGCTGTGGATGAAATTTGTGATGCCATACACGAATATGCTGAAGGGCATTATTTGCGTTTGGGAACCAGATACAATTGTGATGAAAGGTTTGAATCTTCTTTGTTTTCAAAGAAGTCGGAAGAGATGTCGACACGCAAGGAAATGCTACAGTTGATAAGAAATGCCAAAATTATTGTTTCTACCGTTTCCTCATTAATTAACAGACCTCAGTGGTTGGAATTAAAGTCATTCACAACAGCCATTATTGATGAGGCATCTCAAATACCGGAAACCTTGCTGATTGGCTTAGTGCCTCAGGTAAAACGCTTCATCATGATTGGTGATCACAATCAATTGCCTGCAGTTGTTCTGCAATCCAAAGAGGAGGCCCAGGTATTTCATCCTGCTTTATTGGAGATTCAACTAAGCAATATGGGGAATTCTCTGTTTGAAAGGCTTTATAACAGATGTAAGCAACAAGGTTGGCATGAGGTTTTAGGCTTTTTAACGGAGCAAGGTAGAATGCACCAGGATATTTATCAATTTGTGAATGAACAATTTTATCAAAACAAGCTCACTATTGCTCCCGAACAGCCTTGGCAAAAAGAAGCTCTATCCTTTGTTGTAAAAAAAGAATACCCTGCTTTACTCCAAGCCCTGGCCACAAAAAGGTGTATTTTTTTTGATACGGGCAATTATCAATCGGTTTATCATAAAACCAATGAAAAAGAGGCCAGGTATGTTGTGCAAATAATAAAAAATATGCAACAATTATACAGAGAGAATCATATGGAATTGCCCATGAAACATATAGGTGTAATTACTCCTTTTCGAGCCCAGATGGCAAAAATCAGATCTGAGATAGAACGAGAATTTGGAATAGTACCTGATTTAATTATTGATACAGTAGAACGTTTTCAAGGGTCAACCAAAGAAATGGTGATTCTCTCCACCTGTATTCAGTATGATTCTCAATGGGATTCAATCATGTCCATGTCCGTAGATGGGCAGGTAGACAGAAAATTAAATGTAGCATTGTCACGTGCAAGAAAACATTTGTTTGTTGTTGGGAATAAATCTATTTTGCAAGGCAATCAGTATTATGCTAAATTAACTCAATGGATGTATACTTATGAAGGAGAGGTCATTTTATCTGAATGAAGTCAAAAGAATTGCCCGTGATGCTTCACAAATTATCATGAATATTTATTTGAATGAAAGCCAATGGAATGTTGTAGAAAAGGCTGACTTGTCACCCCTGACTATAGCCGACCAAAAGTCAAATGACCTTATATGCAGGGAGCTCAATTTGTTAGATGCCAGCATTCCGATCATTTCAGAGGAAAACAAAGAAATTCCTTATGAGCAAAGAAAAGATTTCGATTTATTTTGGTTGGTTGATCCCCTGGATGGAACCAAAGAATTTATCAAAAGAAATGGTGAGTTTACGGTCAATATAGCTTTGATTCAAGGTGGATATCCTGTTCTAGGCGTTATTGTTGTTCCGTCTTCTGGTGTCCTGTATTTTGCTGAAGCGGGTAAAGGGGCCTATAAAATAGAAGGAGAAATGCTTTTGTCTATTTCTTGCAAGACATTTCATTTGGATGATAGTCATCTGAAAATTGTGGCATCAAGATCTCACTTGTCTGTAGAAACCAGCCAATATATCAATCGGTTTCATGAGGCAGAAATAGTTTCAAAAGGTTCTTCATTGAAATTTATGATGCTGGCAGAAGGTGCTGCAGATTTATATCCCCGATTATCACCCATAATGGAATGGGATTCAGCAGCCGCACAAATCATTCTGGAGGAAGCCGGGGGTTCTATTCGGATTTTTGAAACAGGAGAAAGAATGTATTACAACAAAATTTCTTTGGTTCAACCTTCATTCATCGCTGCTGCTAATTGCCTCCCCTAGGGAAATTAATGGGGGATTGTTAAACTGAAGAGGATCTTGATTGAAAGTCTGTACTAAGAATTCATAGATTTCAGGTAGTTCATCCTGTAAGCTTTGTGGTAGGGAAAAAAAATGTTCTGTACACATTTCAAAAATCTCATAGTCTTGGAGTGCCGTATATTGAAAAATATAGCCGGGATTAAAATTTCTGATTCTAAAAAGTGTTTCCAGTACGAATTCCTTTTCCAGAGGAAGGTCTTCGTCTTGAATTCCATTTTCTTTTTTAAAGAGTTTTGCCATGCCATAAAGTGTAGCATTATAATACTGTTTAGGACTTTTTAAACCCTTTACCAACATGTTCAAAGCCAATAACAAACAATCGTACTGATCAGTATTTACCTCCACGGCATGTAATTGATAGCTCAACTCAGGGGTGATGAAAGTCTTAGGAAATAGAATAACAGCGCCCAGTCTGGGAAAAAATTCTTTCTTGTATTCCAAGCCAAAAGTCATCTGGATTGCTGTGGCTGATACAAGCAAATGTATATCCCCAGGAACCTTTTCCATGCCTCTCATCTGGAATTTTTTCTGATCTCTGAAGACGCTCAATCTTTGTTCGAAGGCAAGTTTATGTTCATTGCCTAAATTTTGATAATAGGTAAAATGAGATGATAGAATATGAATCTCCTTGGCACTTAGTCCAACAGGATGTTTTGCAATCCACCATTCATGTATTGCTTTTCTTATGATAAAGGTTCCGGTTCCAATTCCAAGCGGTATTAAAATGATCCATTGAAATCCAATTAAATACCCATACAGGGAAAGTACCCCGAAAAGGGCAGTTAAAATGGCACAAGGGATGATAATGAGCGCTGGTATTAGCATATTAAAAATATGTTAGGTAAAAAACAGTTTTTAAATTATATTTAGTTCCATAAATTTACAAAATCAATTTGATAAACCCTTTCAAAAATTAACTATGGAAATTCGTAGGCTATTTGATATTCCCTATTATCAGCAAAAAAATTACCCTCTTCAACAATCACTTTCCGGAAATTTGGCAGATGGCAGAACCGTGCATTATAGTTCGGATGAAATGATTCAAAAAATCAATCAAATCAGTGCTGGTTTATTGGAAATGGGTTTACAGTCGGGAGATAAAATTGCCTTGATTTCATACAACAACAGACCTGAGTGGAATCTTATGGATTTGGGTATGATGCAAATCGGTGTTATCAATGTTCCTGTGTATCCAACCATCAGTCCTGATGAATATATCTATATTTTTAACGATGCTCAGGTGAAATATTGTATTGTAGGTCATGGAGATTTATTGGATAAAGTAAAGAAAGCACAGGCCTCAGTACCTTCACTACAAGCAATATTTACTTTTGATGCCGATGTAGCACAAGGGCAGAAAGATCATCATGGCAATGAGATAAACTTTTGGGAGACGATTTTTTCTACCCAACCCAGCATGGAGTTAATTCAAGAAAAGAAGGATCAGATTGCTCCGGAAGATATTGCTACCATCATTTATACCTCAGGCACAACAGGTTTTCCCAAAGGTGTTGTTTTGTCACATAAAAATATTGTTTCGAATGTTAGGGATGTCTTACCATTTATCCCATTAAAACCTGCGGAGATAGCTCTTAGCTTCCTACCTCTTTGTCATATTTTTGAGAGAACGGTTACCTATGCTTATATGGGAAAAGGAGTTCATATTCATTATGCCAAGGATCTTGAAACTTTATCTGAAACCTTACAGGAACTGAAACCGCATTTTTTCACCACAGTACCGAGACTTTTGGAAAAAGTGTATGAAAAAATGATAAACAATATCAAAAAAGAAAGCAAGATCAAGCAAAAATTGTTTTTTTGGGCCTTAGGTCTTACCGAGCAATATGATTTTGACTGGACTCCATCCGGGCTGACAGCCTTGCAGTGGAAAATAGCTGATAAATTAATTTTTTCTAAAATCAGAGCCAGATTAGGGGGAAGAATGAAGGGTATTGTAACCGGAGCGGCGGCCTGCCCCAGACGCATGGCACAGTTTTTCTCTGCTATAGGAATTCCAATCAGAGAAGGGTACGGACTTACAGAAACTTCTCCTGCGATTTCAATTAATATTTTTGCCCCTTACCAGGCCATGTTGGGATCAGTTGGACCTATACTACCCAGTGTAGAGGTTAAAATTTGGGAAGACGCTGCTTATGGACCCGGGGAAGGTGAGATTTTAGTGAAAGGTCCTACCGTAATGCAAGGTTATTACAACAAACCCGATCAAACGGCTGAAGTTTTTACGGAAGATGGATGGTTTATGACAGGTGATATTGGTAAACTAGTTGAAAATCAAAGGGGTGTTAAATTTTTGAAAATCACCGACAGAAAGAAAGAATTATTAAAAACCTCCGGTGGAAAATATGTTGCACCCACACCTATCGAAAGTAAACTCAAAGAAGATTTATTAATTGAACAGGCTATGGTGGTAGGCGATAATAAAAAATTTGTCTCTGTGATCATTCAACCTACTTTTGAATCACTCCAAAATTGGTGTCAGGATGAACAAATTGATTTTTCAGTACCAACTGAAGCCTTGCTGAAGCATCCTAAGATTATTTCCTATTATCAAGATGTAATTGATAAGCTCAATCCGACATTCGGGAAAGTAGAGCAGATCAAGAAATTTATCTTAGTTGCAGATGTTTGGGCAGTACCCACTGGCGAGTTAACGCCAACGATGAAATTGAAAAGGCGCGTTATTATGGATAAATATAAAAATGAGATCGACCAGCTTTATGTGTAGACAGTTTACACAGATTTGAATAAAAAATTTACTGGGTTCATTACGCATGATGTTGATTAAGTGGCATTTTATATGATAAATATGTATGATGATAAAGAAGGTCCCTGCGGCCCTTAAGATAAAAGACAATTTGACGAAAGTACCCTGAATAAAATTATGCTCAATGCAATAAAAGAACAACAGGAAATTATTGAATAGCAACAAAAAACTATTGATGATTTAATTAAAAGAATCGAGAAATTGGAACAAAAATAATTCATACATGGTAGCTGTTCGTAAAATCGGGCAGCTGTTTTTTTACACAGATGAAAATTTTTTTTCAAACGGTTTTAACCTTTGTGAAAAACAATAGCAGAAGAGGGCGGTATTTTAATGCCGCTTAGCGAAACCGATCAGGTCCCAAAGACGAGAGAGCTCCACGCAGTGAAGATTTGATCTCAGCACGATGTGGCTTAATTTCCGTTTTTGCTTAGTGGCTAGGAACAGGCAGC
>CAZNNX010000113.1:0-3737 GCA_964574485.1 uncultured Saprospiraceae bacterium
GCTTTTAGATCACTGGATTGTAAATTTATCAACAGAAGAATATCAAATTTTTGTCAGGGAACTTAAAAATATTTCATTTGACAATGATTTTATTGAAAAATTCAAGTATCTCAAATGCTTTAGATTTACTGATTCGAATGGTAAATTTTCTGCTCTTTCCCTCTTGGATCTACAAACACAGAATGATGTTTTTTTAATGAACGAAAAAACAAAAATCATTAGGGAGGAAATTCAGACACTTGGTTTTTCAACACTTGAATTTGATGTTTTGGATTTCAGCGAAATATTCAGATTACTTGAAAAACAACTGGATTATCTAACGCAGGATAAATTACTTTTTTCAAAATTAACGGAGCGAACAGCTCAGGCGAATTTAAAATCGGCACAAAAACAGCACCTGTTCCATTTTTTATCTCAGTTAAACGGGATCAGGGCTGATGATCTAAAAAAAGCTGCCATTTGTTCGAATTCATGGGGAATGGTTCTTCCCTTTTTTGCTATGATTGCTCCTGATGTGGAAGTTGAACCCTGGCTTGAACCTTTTAAAATGAAAGAATCAGATTATATCGATCAGTTTCACCATTTATTAATTCATGAGAAATCGGCAGACATATATGAAAATATTATCGGTCCTTTTTGGAATGAAATTATCTATCATGAAAATTTAGTTGGAGAAGATTCAATTGTATCCTTTTATCAATCTGTTTGCAATTATTATAAACTCAGACCGGGAATGGCAAAACCTGCTGATGTCAAGCTTATTTATGTGAATGAAGAATTGGGTTTTGTAAAGTCTTCGGATATTTTTTACGTGAAAAACCTGGAGGATCAGATCAGTTATTATGAATTGGCAAGCTTGTGGAAAAGATCAACCCAATTGAATTTACCGGCGCCCTTTGTTTTGGAATTTTTAACTCAGGATCCTTTCCGATTAATACCCAATACGGCACAAAGAGATTGGAAACAAATCTCAACTCTAATTAGTAATCAGTTACAGGATTTTCATTTTACAGCTGATGAGAAAAAGTTGATTTTTTCTTTTATTGAATCTTTGTATCCTAAAGCTGAGTTGGTAAAAATTTCATTATTTGAAAATGGCTTGGGTGAGAAATTACCATTAAATCAGCTAATTCCTCCCCATTTCATTGATATCAAGTTATTTGAAAAATTTCAAATTTCAGAGGAAGAATATCATGAAAAACTGGACCCATATTTTACTGATCCCGCAGATGTCTTTAACCAAATTATTGTTGAGAACTGGAATTACTTTACCCAACATCCATTGATTCATGAACAGGTTTTTACTTTTTATGAAGTAGTCCTTCATTTTGCCCAATTATCTAAAAATCCAAAAGCTGTTCACTCTTTGGCCTCAATATATGTAGGCGAAGAAATTGGATTTGTTACGCCTAATGATGTGCTGTACAATTCACTCATGACACAGGTTGAATCAAACTATGAACCACTGAAAAGGGCTGTGGCCAGAGTAAGTTCCCTTCAATTGCCCGCTCCTGAGATTCTATCCTTTTTACATCAAAAGCCATTTAAATTAAGAGAATCTTTTCTATCGAGAGCATTACATAATCATAGTGTAACATTAAATAAGGAGGAACTGCAGGCATTAATGATTTTCATGGAGATGAACCAGGAGCATTTTTTTAAGTTATTTGTAATCGACGACACTTTGTCTAATGCTCGTGAATTTCATGTGCATCGAAGAGCGAAAAAGATACCTGTTTATTTAGACAAAAACCAATCCAAATGGGCTGATAAAATCAGGGAGTTTTTTGCAGATAGTTTAATTCTTGTTCCTTCTAAGGTAGTAATCAACGAGTTAAAAAATGAAGGATTGCTGCAATCCACTGCATTGATACAATTTTTAACCAAGGCAAAGGAATCCACTCCAGAGTTATTATCTGCCATGATCATCGATTCTGAGGATGTAGCACATCAGGAATTTATTTTCAATAAGTTGGATAAAATAATTCTAAAAGAAGGTGAAATCTATGATGCCTCCAGTTTTCAGCATCAAGCCTTGCAAATTTTTAGAAATAAGGATGCAGATTATCAAAAAATTAGGGACAAAATATTTATTGAAAATATCGAAGGAACACAGTTTAAACTGACAGATGTATCTTTTGATCCTGTTCTAACTTTTGCAATAGAACGCGATGGGAAATATCCTTTGGTGCTTGAAGAAATTCTTCCCAGGTTTATCTATATAAATCAATTGATTTCTAAAATTTTAGATCAATTTGTTTCTTATGAAGCGCCTACCTTGCTTCGAAAAAGATGTTTTGAATCAAATGAAATTTCAGCAAAAAAGGTAATGCTGGAACTTAAAAAGGATTTTCCAATTCTGGAGAATAAGATGCAATTGGCCTTTGTACTTTTATTTTCAAAATGGGAATCCAGAAATATATCCAAAGATTTTTCAATTTACAATGCTGCTGATTCCTTAATTTCTCTGGACAGTTTTGATCATTTATATTTAGAGTCACATCATTTAATAGATGATCAAGCCATATTGAGTAAATCTCATTATCAGGGTCTTGGCGATTTAATACGCCTTGAAAAAAATGGGAAAAGGGCAGTTTTTGAATTCGCCGATCAGAAGTTAAGTTTGAGTCCCTTGATTGAAAAATCAATTTTTTCATGTTCGCCTTTGGCTTCCTATAAGGAGAAGAATAAAATGATTCATGAAATTTTGGATTGCGCTTACCAGTTTTGGATAGGGGAGGACGCTCAGGAAGATGAAATTCAGATTCGTACCGGTCAAAGTGAGTTGGATTCAGTCTTTGATTTTAAAAATTATATCAGTAGTTCAACCTATGCACTGGCCTCTGAGATTTTACCTGGATTCCTTTCTCAATGGATAGGTTCCAGTATGCAAAGTCAGGATTATGACGATCAACCCAGTGGTGAAGATGCTGTAGAAACAAAGAAACCTAATATATTGAAAAACAAATTAGGTTTTTCATTTGCCTTAGGTTTGCATGGGCCTCAGTCTGCTATTGTGAAATTGAGAAGATATTTGCATCATAAAAAAGGTTTGGCCTGTTCTCAAAGACAATTGAATGATATTGCTTCAAAAACGCCTTTCCTACTGGAGAATACAATACAGTGGTTGTTCAAGGAAAAGACCATTTTTAATTCTGAAGATGATAGAATATTTTGGTTGAGAAAATTATATAACATTTTACATAATGAAGAGAAAAATGGTCCTTTACCTGTAATCTATGATGTGCAATGGAAGGAAAGTCAGATGCAGTTTAAGTATAAATTGCAGGACATAGATCTGAATCAATTACGCATTTTCGAGAATAAATCCTTCAGTATTTTAATTGAAAAGTATCAGTTAACTGCCAGTCAAATCCTGCAGGCATTGCAAGCAAATCATATCTATTTAAGTAATTTTCAATATAAAAATATAGAATTACAGGCATGTGTAATCATTGAAAGTTTGGAGTTGGAAGAATTGGAAAATAACGCCAAGGAATGGGCTGCTGCTCATTATTTAAAATGGAAATCTGAGGCAGCCTTCCAGATTTTCATTTATAAAGGTAAAATGCCTTACAAAATATATTTTGCTGAGCAGCTGATGAAAAAACATGAACTTGGAGATGCTGTATATGTAGATAAAAAAGCCTATGTAAACGCATCGGTAACAAATGTGGAAGAAGCCTTATTTCAAATTTCAAACAAGAGCCAAATTTCAGAAATGATGCTTTTGCAAT
>CAZNNX010000113.1:3747-10467 GCA_964574485.1 uncultured Saprospiraceae bacterium
ACGCTGAAAGGGTATAAAAATGAATTGGATAAAGATCAACCTGCCATTCCTGTGATAGAGAAAGTGATTGAGAAAGTTGTTGTTCCTGAAATCATAGGAGATAATCAAATCCTAATAGAGAATCCAGATCTCGACTTATTAGTAAAAACGCAGTCGGAAAAAGGTGCTGAATTGACATTGACAGTTAACACAAAAGATTTTTCAAAAGAAGAATTGGAAAGGTTGCTAACAATTTCTTCAAAAAGAAGATTAATTGTTGATAAATAAAAAAAACCATTCCCTTGTGGAATGGTTTTAAAGGTCTGTCTATGGTCTCAATGTACAAAATACGTTACCACTCGTCTTAATTTTTCATGATGCAGATACACGGATTCAACCCAAATTCCATGAAAGAATTAAGCGTAAAAATAAAAAAATAAATGAGTCGATGAAACGACTTTGATCTCTGTTGTTATTGCTTTTAAAAGTTGCGTGCGTGTAAAAGAATCGCAATAACGAATACTAATATATAAGTTAATTGTGAATTAATGTAGTGTTATTCTATGTTTTTATGGAGAACCTTAATAATTTTCTAAAAATATTATCAAATAAATTACAAATTTGCTATATTTTAATCAAATTAGTGATTAGATTTGTGTTAAATTGAACTTATGTCAAAAGTAATTAAACAGTTTTTTTGTAATTCATGTGGTCACAATAGTCCAAAATGGGAGGGAAAATGTCCTTCTTGTGGTGCCTGGAATAGTTTACATGAGGAAGTAGTACAAAAATCTAGTAGCAGAGAAGAGGGTAAAAAAATATGGAGGCCACAATCAGGGATTGGTTCCACACAGGCGAAAATGATACACATTGACCAGGTGCAATCGAACAGAACTTTAAGGATGAAAACTGTTGATGAAGAATTGAATCGGGTCTTAGGTGGTGGAATTGTTAACGGATCTCTTATTTTAGTAGGAGGTGAGCCAGGTATTGGAAAATCAACTCTTATGCTACAGGTGGCAATGCAATTTGAGGGTAAAGTCCTTTACGTTTCCGGGGAAGAAAGTGAGGAACAAATTAAAATGAGGGCTGATCGGATTATGCAAAGAAGGTCTGATTGTTACCTGCTTTCAGATACTAATTTAACTCAGATTCTTGTACAGGCTGCAGAATTAAGGCCGAGCTTAATCATTATTGATTCGATACAAACGATACAATCTCAATTTGTTGATTCAGCGCCCGGTTCTGTATCACAAGTGAGAGAATCTGCAGCTGAGATTCAAAGATTTGCAAAAGAAATGCACATACCCGTTTTTATTATTGGTCATGTCACGAAAGATGGTACGATAGCAGGACCCAAATTATTAGAGCATATTGTTGATGTAGTATTACAGTTTGAAGGTGATAATCACTACACACATCGAATTTTAAGAACGATTAAAAATCGTTTTGGTTCCACAGCTGAATTGGGAATTTACGAGATGCAGTCTTCTGGTTTGAGAGAAGTGAGTAATCCTTCAGAACTATTGATATCTCAAAAAGATAAAAACTTAAGTGGATCTGCGATTTCAGCTACTATGGAGGGCATACGCCCTATGCTAATAGAAACACAAGCACTGGTTAGCAGTTCTGTTTACAGCGCTGCACAAAGATCTTCAACAGGATTTGATCAAAAGAGGTTGTCAATGCTGTTGGCCGTACTGGAGAAAAGATGTGGTATTCAATTTTCAGGGTCGGATGTTTTCTTGAATATTGCAGGTGGTATCAAGGTTAGTGATCCAGGTATTGACATGGCAGTTTTGGCAGCCTTAGTTTCTTCCTTGGAAGATATTCCAATTGATGCACATCTTTGTTTTGCCGGAGAAATTGGACTTTCTGGTGAAGTAAGAAGTATTCAACGTTTGGAGTTAAGAATTCAAGAAGCAGCAAGACTTGGGTTTAAACAAATCTTTGTCTCCAAGTTTAATTTAAAAGGAATTGATAGTAAAAAATATAATATCCAAATCACACCAATCAGTAGAATTGAGGAGTTGTACCAATGGCTTTTTGGATAAATTATTCTTTTTCTTCTTTTATATAAAGCAAATAGGATACCATATCTTTTTTTGACAATAGCTCCATTTCCGGAATATAATAAGGTATTGATAGTTTTTCTCCTGACTTAAAAGGACCTGAAAAAGTGTTTTTGTTGATTAAAATGTTATATCCATCATTAGAGGATATATATGCCTTTTCAATTGTCCATCTTTTCCCTGCAGGTATTGTAAATGAGGAACCTCCGAAAAATGATTTTACGAAAGAGGTATCTGAAAATTCATAATTTCCATAAACAATTTGACAAGAAGTGAATAATAGAATCAGAATAAATAACCTCATGGTACAATGTTAAATTCCAGAATACTCATAAAATCACCCGGACATGTTGTTCTAAGTGTTTGGCCGGCTCTCAGCCAAATAGGAAAATCATTTTGAGGAAAAAAAACATAATTGGCTACACCCGTAGATACGCCACCTAATTTATAGTAGGGATAGTTGTCGATGTAATAAGGTCTGGGTCTGCTTAAATCCGAACAGTTTGTAATGGTGCCGTTAGTAGTCCAACTTACTGTTTGTAACTGATAGGATTCGATTTTCCATGCTTTTCCGCTAGGTACTGTCTGTACTTGATCACTAACACTTAAGACCTGATTAAACTGTAAATTTCCCTGTCCAAAAAGAATAGAATTGAAGAGGAAAAAACCTAAAAGATATAAAAATTTCATGGTACGATATTAAATTCAATGATACTAAACCAACGATTTGATCCACAACTACAACTATGGCCTAAGGTAGTTCCTGCTGGAATCCAAATAGCACCTGCGTCTGCATTTCTGTAGTATGCATTTGGACTACTATTGGAATAAGATCCAGCGAAAATAAATGAGACAATATTGTTGAAATAAATGGTAACAGAACTGCTATATATACCCATAGCCTCAATCTTCCAAACCTTACCTGCGGGCACAGTCCACTGTTGTGTATTATCCGTATTTGCATTCAGATATAAGACCTGATTGAATTGCAAGTTCCCTTGAGCATGGCTGTAAAAAGATAAGAGGATAAAACAGAATAGAAATAATGATCTCATTAGGGTATAATATTAAATTCGATAATACTAAGATATTGAATATTTGTAGAAGCAGCAATAGTAGTACCAGCAGGAAACCATATGGCCTGATCAAAAATACTGTGTTGTGATGATGTAGCATATCCATCCTGATTCCAATAGGCATCTGCCCTTCCCACCTCTCTGCTTAATTGTGATTGAAGATAAATACTATTGCCATTGACAAGTATGATAAAATTTTTTGTACCGCCAACGACAGCAGTTGGATAGGTTCTGTTTAAATCTTGAACAAGAGCTGTGTTAGGTAAAAAATTTTGTAATTTCCAGACCTTACCAACAGGAACTGTTTCTACTGTACTTACCAGTTTTACCTGATTAAATTGTAGGTTTCCCTGTGAGAAAACCAGATTGCTCACTAACATTATGACAAACAAATTAAAGAAATTTTTCATTAAGGGACGATATTAAATTCAATAACAAACATTTTAGCAACTTTTTGTTGTGGTTGGATGGTAGAATTTTCTCTCAACCACATAGGGAAAGCAGTACTGATCGGTTGATTTACGGGGCCATTGCCAACATTAAAACTAAATGGAATCAGTTCTACTGCCGTATTATCAATCAATACACGGGCAGCGCTTGTATAATCCATATAATAATTTGTATAAACTGCACTCTCTACTTTCCATACTTTTCCCTGTGGGACCGTATAATTGACTCCATTATTAAGAGTTAATACCTGATTGAATAGGAGATTTCCCTGACCCAACAACGAAAAACTAAGAAAAATTAAATACAAAAAAAGTATTTTTTTCATGGTACTACATTAAATTCTATTACATTATATCCTTTAGCTGAATAGGTTGAACTTGCACCCAAACATATCGAAGAACCACCGGGTACCCAAAATGGAAGTGGTGTCATGGTGGATCCGCTTAAAATTCCAAAACTGATGGGAATACCATTAATACAGATATATCTTCCATAATATTGTAAATAAACTGAGGATAGCCCACAACCTGAGAAAATGGAAGTTGAACCACCACTACTGCTGATGGGATAAGAATCTGAACCATCACTGAAAACAGATTCAATTTTCCAAACCTTTCCGGCAGGTACTGTTTGAACTCCATCATTGAATGTTATCATTCTTACCTGATTAAACTGAAGATTTCCCTGAGCTAAGAGAAATTGAGTTGATAACATGCATAAAATAACAAGGATTCTCATTAAGGTACGATATTAAATTCGATGACACTAATTGAAAAAACATTTGAGTTGATTGCCAATGTACTGCCTGCTGGCAACCAAATCGGCAAGGTAGTAACACTTACGATTCCCGACCACCCATTACAATAGGTATTGAATCCGATATCACTGTTCACTGAAACAGTGATTGGATTTCCGTTGATTGAAATTCTATGCATTGGTTGAGTGCTGCAACTGGAGCTAAGTACATCACCCAGAACAGATTCTATTTTCCATACCTTTCCAGTAGGCACTGTTTCAAGATTTGTTACCAATTTCACCTGATTGAATTGTAAATTTTGAGCAAATACAAAATGACTCAACAGCATAAAAATTAAAAGGTATAAATTTCTCATGTTTAGGGTATAATACTAAATTCTAAAATACTAATCTTGAAAACATTTGTTGATGTCTGGACCGTAGTGCCCTCCTTTAACCAAATGGGTAATTTTTGTTCCCAAACAAAATAGCTGGCTCCATTGTATCCACCATTACCCGACCTTGCTGATCTTACTGTGACAAGATTTCCGTCAATTAAGATTTGATCATTTTGAGTTAAGCTACTGGATACACTTCCAATGGGAGAACTATACAGAATACTTTCGATTTTCCAAACCCTACCCGTTGGAACGGTTTGAATTTGATTTCCTACATCAATGACCTGATTGAATTGTAGATTTTGAGCGAATGACAGATGAGCTGTCATACTGAAAATCAAAAAGTATAAATATTTCATAACTAAGGAATAATGTTAAATTCAATTATACTGACCACTCCAGAGGTCAAGCCACCAAAAGAAATATTCTGTCCACCCGATACCCAATAAGGGAAAGAAGAAAATTCAGGTCCATAACTTGTATGTGTATTTTTTAAGAAAATCTGTTGTCCGTTGATATTCATAAAAAAATAGGCAGAAAAAGAACTTAAACTGACATTTTCAATTTTCCATACCTTTCCGGCAGGAACAGTATAGGGTGTATTGTTACTACTAAAGCTTAAATTTAATACTTGATTAAACTGAAGGTTACCCTGGGCTTTTCCCCAGCAACATAAAAAAATAAACAAGATAAAAAGAAGATTTTTCATTAGGGAACTACATTAAATTCAATAATACTAACTTTTCCTGTTTGGTAAATATAGAAACCAACATTTGTTCCTGCTGGGAGCCAATAGGGTAATAAATTACCGCCATTAGCATATGCTACAATGGCAACACTGGATCCATTGATACTTAATCCAAAATAACCAGAACCGCTACTAATACTGGCACTTTCTATTTTCCACACTTTTCCTGCAGGGACAGTATAGCTAGGTGTATTTGAGTTGCCATCCAGGATCAATACTTGATTGAATTGAAGATTCTGAGCTGAGATCAAACTACTCACAAATAAAAATAGGCTTATGATAAATATTTTCATGGTATGATATTAAATTCAATGATTGACACATAACCTTTCTCACCATTGTTAGAACCAGTGTTAAATTGAATCACTGTATTGGGCGCCACCCAAAAAGGTAATACGATAGGAAAAACACCGTAAGAACTATTGGCATCTTTGCAAATATGTCCGTTTAAGGATCTGCCATTCATATTTGTAATTCTTACAGGATAATATTGATTCGCGCTTACGGCAGATTCTATTTTCCAAACTTTTCCCGTAGGTACCGTATAAGATGTAGGGCTACAACAAGTTACTTCAAGATTCAAAATCTGATTGAACTGTAAATTTCCCTGACTCCAGAGTTGACATACGCCAAAAATTAAAAAAAGAGAAAAGATAGATTTCATGGTACTATATTAAATTCAACTACACTGACCCATCTGTAGTAAGAACAGGACATCGCATAAATGTTTGTTCCTGCCGGTATCCAAATATTTTTTGATTCGCCTGCATAGGTATAACTTGCATTATAAATATATACTGATCCTGCACGAAAGGCCACATTCGTTCCATCAAATGAAAATCTGCATTCATTATACCCGTCGGCGCTTGTTCCAAATGCTTCTATTTTCCATACTTTTCCAGCAGGTACAGTGCCCATCAGCGTATTAGCGCTATTGGTTGTAGATAACAATAAAGTTTGATTATACTGAAGATTACCTTGTGCCAGGGCATATCCACACATAAACAACAGAACAATTAAGTACAAATTTTTCATTAGGGTATAATATTAAATTCTAAAATGCTTAAAAAATTATCAGGACAGGTTGTCTGAACTGTATCACCTGACTTTAGCCATAGTGGTAATAAATTTGAAACAGCCATAAAAACACCAGAGCTGCCATGACCAGGAGATCCATTCACCTGATAATATGGTTTTGTATTAATTAAAAAAGGATGTTGTCTATCAGGATAGGTGCAACCCGGAAATTCATAAAACTCAGT
>CAZNNX010000114.1:0-9775 GCA_964574485.1 uncultured Saprospiraceae bacterium
TCGACCTTGATATCAATGATCCGCAACAAGGTTGGAATGGTACTTTTAAAGGCGAGAATCTTTCTAGTGGGGTGTTTAGTTGGTATGCAGAAGTACTATTTATAGATGGGCAAGTAAAGTTGTTTAGAGGAGACGTTTCTTTATTTAGATGATGAAATATATCAAAAGCTTTAAAAAATAAATTTTAAACATTATATTTACGCAGTATTGCTTTTAATAAACGTTAATACATTTACCAAAATAAACTATGGTTCATAACAAATTATCAAAGCTTTTCATTGTATCACTATTCTTTATGATTTTTAGTGGTCAAGTTTTTGGACAGGATCAGAGATATTCTCAGTATTATTCTTCTCCTTCCAGATTAAATCCTGCATTAGCAGGGGTTTTTAATGGTTCTTACCGTTTTGGGATTAATTACAGAACCCAATGGGGAGAAAATATGTATAAAGCTTTCAACTCTGGTTCTTTTACAGCTGATGCTCGATTTAGAGTTTTAGATAAAGATTATATTGGTGTTGGAATTAATGCTATGTATGACAAGGCTGGTATTAGTGGTTATTCCATAATGGAGATTGGAATTGATTTCAATTATCAAAAGAAACTATATCAAGGAAGAGGAATTTTAGGAAAAAATCAACAGCAATATATCGTTGCAGGTGGTAGAATAGCCATTGGTCAGAGAGCTGTGAACTGGGATAATTTAACTTTTTCAACACAGTGGGATCCAGAGGCTCAGGGTTATTATAATCTTAACATTAACAATGGCGAACCTGCTTATGCTATAAGACAAAACAGACTTTATCCTGAGATTTCTGCTGGTGCTATGTGGTATGGTACTTTTGGTGAAAGAAGAAGTGCTTTTTTTGGAGCTAGTATATACCATTTAAATAGTCCTGATATTTCTCTTTTCTCTGCGCCTTTGAGAGACACAGCCACTAATATAACCTCAATACCTGTTGAAAGATTACCTCTTAGATTTACCATTCATGGTGGGGGAGAAGTTTTACTTGGTAACGGAAGAGCAGGTGCATTTTCTTTATTACCTGGCTTTGTTGCTATGTTTCAAGGACCTTCTGCTGAAATTAATTTTGGATTGTTGTGTAAATACCAACAACCAAAATTTGATGATTTTGCTTTTAAATTTGGATTGTGGGGACGTGTTGCCAACCAATATATAAATTTTGAAAATGCAACTATGGGATTCGACGCTTTAGTAGCACATATTGGGTTGGATTACAATAACTTTCAATTGGGTTTAAGCTATGACGTCACTCTCTCTAAATTGAGTTTAGTCAATAATTCAAGAGGTAGCTTCGAGGTTTCTTTATTCTATATTTTGTTGGGTAAAGATAGCAGAAGACAAGGTTGTCCTTCATTTAAATAAATTTAATTGATATAACTTGGCCTGATACTTAATTGTGTCAGGCTTTTTTTTTGAGATGATTGAGATTAGAAAAGGATTTGCATCGGATATCCCACAACTTTTAAAGTTGATCAAAGAATTAGCTGAATTTGAGAATTCATTGCATCAAGTTGAATTGGACGAAACTCAGTTGATTCAATATTTTTCCGAGGATAGACCACTTTTTGAATTTGAGTTAGCAGTATCAGATGAACAAGTGGTTGGATTTGCTCTTTATTTTTATACATTTTCAACATGGCAGGGGAAATGTATTTATTTGGAAGATTTGTATGTTAAACAGGATTATAGAAGAAATGGTATAGGATCTTTGCTTTTTGATAGGATTCTAGAAATTGCCAATTTAAATCATTGTAAAAGAGTAAATTGGCAGGTATTAGATTGGAATTATAAAGCGATCGGTTTTTATTCAAAATATGAATCAATACAACTGGATGAATGGAAAAACTTCAGGATAGTTTTAGAAAAATGAGAATAATTTTTTTTAGGGTCTTGTTGCTCCTGTTGGGGTTTGTTTATTCAATAAATGCCCAAATATTAAATACCGATAAAATTGGTAAACCTGTTGATTCCACACATTTTTTTGCAGGTGGTTTTGAATTAGGGGTTAATCTAAATCAACAGAAAACTTTTTTAGTTGCGGTAGATACTAAAGTAGATTTGTCTTATTGGCACCTCAACAATGTGTTGATCTTAACTGGTAATTTTGCACTTTTTAGAACGGGGAGTACGAATTTGATTAATTCAGCTTTTTCTCATTTGAGATATAGAATGAGAATTCATAAAATTTTTCAACCAGAGTTTTTTAGTCAAATTCAATTAGATAACATACGAGGTATGAAACAAAGAGTTTTGGCAGGAGGAAATCTTAGGTTTGAATTACATGGTAAGCCGGAAATTGCTTTTCATAGTGGCCTTGGTGTTATGTATGAATGGGAAACCTGGGATTACTCTGGTGTTGATGCTCCGCTCATACCTTCTAATGCCCAAACTATTCAAAATCATTTTTTGAAGTTAAACCTTTATTTTAGTTATAGGCATAAAATTAATAATTGGGCAGATATACAAACTGTAATATACTTTCAGAGTAGACCAGATAGATATTTTATTTTTCCAAGATTATCGGGTGATGCACAACTTACATTCAAGTTTAATAAGCATTTGGGTTTTAGCGTAGCCGGTAATATTTTTTATGATGCTTTTCCACCTGTACCTATTCAAAGATTGTTTTTTTCTGTTACCAATAAATTTATTGTTTCATTCTAATATAAGAACAGATTATTCCGCAGGCAACTGCGGCGTTTAGTGATTCTGCTTCACCAAATTTATCGATTTTGATAGTTATATCTGATTTTTTTTCTATTTCTGCATCAATTCCTTTTCCTTCATTTCCAATTACTACAATACATTGAGGAGCAATTTGTGTGCTCTGTAAAGACTTTCCTTGCAAACTTGTTGATATGCTAAGGTGATTCGGGAGCTGTTTTTGAAAAGAATCAAAATCAATTTCTTGAAAAGGTACCCTACATAGGCTACCCATAGAAGATTGTACAACCTTGGGGTTGTAAAAATCTACAGAGCCAAAACTTGCTATTGATTGAATATTAAACCAATCTGCAATTCTGATTATTGTACCTACATTGCCAGGATCCTGCAATCTGTCCAAGAATAAATGAATGCCCTCTTTGAGGTGAACTCCGGATGTTTTGTATCTTAAGATTAAGATTACTTCTGGTGCATTCTTTAAAAGGGATATTCTATCAATTTCGTTGGGAGAACAATGATATGAATTAGAAATGTAATCTTGTATTAAAATTGTATTTTGTGCGAACCATTTTTCAGTTGCTAAAATGGAATGTATTGTAAAATGAGTCTGATTTAAAAATTCTGTTGTAATTTTATGACCTTCAGCCAAAAATAACTGATTTTGATCTCTGTATTTCTTTTGGGATAGAGAACAATAGAATTTAATTTGGTTGGAAGTCAGTCTATTCATAAACAGGGATGCATCGATTTTTTTATTTTTTACTAGTCGTGGTACTTATCCAATCATGTAATTCAAAGTATTACCTGAGATCACATTCTTATGCAGAGAATCCAAAATTGAGAATTTTTGATGAATATCTTTTGCAAAGAAATAGAATTATTGATGTAAACGATAAAAAATTATCCGCTAATTCTTTAGTCTGCGAAGACTCTGTTTTGTTATTTTCAAATAAGTATAAGTTGGATAAGGATTTAAAGTCTGAAATTTATTATGATTTACAATCTATGATAAAACAGAAACCCAATAAATCTTTTTTATTCTTAAAACCTTTTCTTTGGATACATAACCTAACGGATACCTTACGTGTAAAATATGTTTATGATAAAAATTATCAGTGGTCTGATGATAGCGGTGCTGTATATATGGGAGGTATTCGTCCTGATACCCTCAATATAAAAAAGAGAATCGGAGATTCAATTGTTTATAGAAAGAGTAAGTTTCGAAAATTCCTTATGAAAAAAGTAGGAGAGGCTCCCGTTGTATTTTTAAAAAAATATGCAAACTCTACATCTAAATCAATGCAAAACTATTTAATTCAAAAAGGGTTTTTACATGCCAAAACTGGTTTTCAGATAAAATATAAGGAGCATAAAGTTTATGTAGATTATTTTTATTCTACAGGTAGTCCATTATTAATTGACTCCGTTTTTTACAATGCAACTGATTCCAATATCAATAATATCATTTTGAAAGAAAGGATAAATTCTGCTTTGCAAACAGGTGCTTTAATGGATAAAAATAGTTTTAATACCGAGAGAACCAGAATTGCAAGTTTAATGAAAAATAAAGGGTATTATTTTTTTAACTGGAATGCAATCGGGTTTGTAGCAGATACAGTGAATGCACAAAAATATCTGCCCAATTTTCCCTACAGTTTAGGAAATCAAGGAGAAACAAGGGTTAATATTTACGTACAAATAAATACGGATAATGACACTTTGTCTAATCGTGTTTATACAATGAAAAATGTCTATATCGTTCTGGACGATGCCAATCAAGAGTTACACAAAGCGATGCGTAAATTTGATAAGGATTCAACTCATATTAGCTTTAAGTCTTCTTCTTTAAATAAAAAAAATAAAATTGGACTAACCCGGGTTTCTATTGATCAAAATGATTCATTATTCAGTTGGAAATTTTATAATAAAAATCTTCTCAGCGGTATTAATCAAGAGCCAGAGTTTAACAACAAACAACTTTTGGTTGTAGATGGAAGTAGATATGCTTATTTAGCTCGAATTAAAAATACGGATCGCACAGATAAAACTATTTCCAACATCCAATACAATGAAAATGGTTTTTCTTTCATTTCAAATCTTCCCACTTCCAAAGGATTTTTAGATTTGCCAACAAAGGCTGAGATGATTCTGCAAGACACTTCCCGATCGATTGCTTTATTGCAAATTAGACCCTATGGTAAAAGTTTTTCAAAAGCCTATTATAAAACCTTAAGTCTGATTCCAGATTCTGAGATCCCCGTTCAAACCTTATTAAGAAAGCCTCTAAAGAATTTTGAAAGTAAAATTATTACGGATAAAAAACTAATAAAGAAGACTTTGAGGGATAATTTAGTTATCAAGAATGGGGTTATCAGCGATATAATTCCTTTACACGCGGGTGATCAATATAATTTTGACAGAGCAAAGGAAACTATAAATAAGATTTCTGAATTGGAGTTGTTTAGATTTCCAAGAATTGAATACGTAGTTAATCGGCAGGATCCTAATAAACTTGATGCTTTTGTCTATATGCAACAGGCGAAAAAACAGAGTTTTGGAGCAGAAACTGATGTTAATTCAAGTAATGCTAATTTGGGCTGGGCTTTAAATTTAAGTTATAAGAATAAAAATATTTTTAAAGGAGGAGAAACCTTTCTGTTTAATATAGAGGGTGGTATCAATTTTAATTTCAAGCCTGATACAACACAAAATACCAAAGGAATTGTTAGATGGATCAATCTACTTGATGTAAATGCGAGTTTGAATATATTTTTCCCAAAAATTATTGGATTTAGAAATTGGTCTTTGAGTGTAGATGCGCCTAAAACCAAAATGGTCATATCCTATCATTATTTACAGCAATCAACGGATTTCAGAGTAAGTTCTTTTGATGCTGTATTTGGTTATGACTGGTCAATTAGAAAGAAGAAGCATATTTTCAATTATACACCTTTTCTTCTGAATTTCACCTTAGAACCTGTTTTGGATGCAAGTTTTGAACAGAGGTTGAGGGATAATAATTTTGCATTGTGGAACAGTTTGAAAGAGAGGTATTTTATCCCAGGCTCAAGTTTTAGTTATTTGTTTAGCCCGGTTAAAACAAAAAAGATTCAATTTACCCTGAAGACTTTATTTGAAGCTTCTGGAAATTCAACCTGGATAATTGATCAAATTTTAAATACAGACATAGCTTTATTCGGTACAAAATATTCTCAATATTTTAAGGCTGATTTGGATATTAGACTTAACTATGAACCATTTAAAAATCACGAGATAGTTAGTAGAATTATGTTTGGTGCAGCGATTCCCTTCGGAGAATCTTCCCGTGTGCCTTATTCAAGACAGTTTTTTTTAGGTGGACCCTCCTCCATGCGAGGTTGGAATATGAGAGAACTGGGTCCGGGTAAGCTAAGACCAATTTCAGGCGCTTTATTCCAATTAGGTGATATTCGATTTGAAACTAATCTGGAATACAGATTCAAATTTAATTCTTGGATTGGGGGTGCTTTTTTTGCAGATGCAGGAAACATTTGGCTTGCAAAATCTGTTCTGTATCAAGAAACTTTCCTGAATCAACCCTATGAAACCGGTGCGTTTAATTCCAGATTTTTGGAGGAATTAGCGGTTGATGTTGGGTTTGGATTGAGGTTGGATTTTACTTTTTTTGTTTTTAGATTAGATGTGGCTTTTCCAGTACGGAATCCTTCCGGATTTCCTATCATCGATGCCAATGGACTTACTCAATATGTGGATGGAGCTGGAAATCCTCAATTCTGGAAGTTTGATTATAGTAATGCTAATTTTTTACTTGCTGTAGGTTATCCATTTTAATATGACAATCAATATAATTGTAGCTTTTAATTCACAACTGGTAATTGGTAAAGACAATCAACTTCCCTGGTATCTTCCTGCAGACTTGAGGTATTTTAAGAAAATGACTGAAGGCCATGCTGTTCTGATGGGAAGAAAAACCTTTGCTTCTTTGGGTCGACCTTTGCCTAACAGAAAAAATTTGGTAGTGAGTAGAAAAGCACATCAAAGTAGTGAGGATGTATTTTATTTTCAATCTATTCAAGAAGCTGTTCAATTTGGCAAAAGGGAGCATTGTGATCATTTGTTTGTAATAGGAGGAGGGGAAATATACAGACAGGCCCTACATCTGGCAGACTATTTATACGTTACAGAGGTTGATGTTTTAGTATCTGAACCAACTGTTTTTTTCCCGGAGTGGAATAAATCAGAATGGATTTTAGAAGAAACAATGGAAGGTGTGGTGGATGAAAAGAACTTATATAATCATCGTTTTCTTCGCTACAAGAAAATCAAATAACAACTTAATTAAAATTGAGTCCTTTTTATCAGAATTATTATAAACTGACAAAGGCAAATTTTATTTTTCTTTTTAAACTACTTATCTTTGCAAAGCAAATTATCTTTTTTTTATCTAAAAGTGTATTGTAATGAAAATATTAGTGTGTATAAGTCAGACACCTGACACAACAACCAAAATAAAATTTAACGCGGATCAAACCCAACTTGATGTAAATGGCGTTCAATTCATAATGAATCCTTATGATGAATGGTATGCATTGGTTCGTGCTATTGAGTTAAAAGAGCAATTGGGTGGAGAGGTTACTGTGTTACATGTTGGAACTCTTGCCACAGAACCTACTATCCGTAAAGCTTTGGCGATAGGTGCCGACAATGCAGTAAGAATAGATACTGAAGCTGAAAACGCTTTGTTTACTGCTAAGCAAATTGCAGCACATGTAAAAACCGAGGCTTATGACCTTGTGTTTTTAGGAAAAGAGACTATAGATTATAACGGTTCTGAAGTAGGTGCTATGTTGGCTGAGCTATTGGACTTGCCTTATATTTCATATGCAACTTCTTTACAGATGAGTGGAACAGAGGCTACTGTTCAAAGAGAAATTGAAGGTGGAAAAGAAATATTAAAATTGAACACACCTTTTGTTATCAGTGCGGCTAAGGGAATGGCAGAACAGAGAATTCCTAACATGAAAGGCATCATGATGTCAAAGACAAAACCGGTAAAGGTTATTTCCCCAGTTGCCGTTACAAGTCAATCCAAGATAACAAAATATGATTATCCTGCAGAAAAGAAAGGTTGTAAAATGGTTTCAGCTGATCAAATAGATGAGTTGGTACAATTGTTACACAATGAGGCGAAAGTAATTTAATTAGTAAAAGATAAATCAAAATATATGTCAGTTTTAGTTTATGCTGAAAGCTTAGGTGGTGTGATTAAAAAGGCAGCTCAAGAGGCTGTTTCTTATGGGGTGCAGGCTGCACAGGTATTAGGTACAGATTGTATCGCTGTTACAATTGGGAATCCAAGCGGTGCCTCTGAATTGGGTAAAATAGGTGCAAAAAGAGTAGTTGATTTAGGAACTTACAGTCATTTTGACGCACAGGTATATACATCAATTTTAGCTCAGGCGGCACAGCAACTTGGCGCGGAATTTATAGTAATGGCACATTCCTCCACAGGAAAATCCATAGCAGGAAGATTATCAGCTCGTCTGGATGCCGCTATGGCATCATCCGTAACAACAATTCCTGTTTTAAACGGTAATGCTGTAGAAGTGAGAAAGGGTGTTTTTTCAGGTCAGGCTTTTGCTACCTATGAATTAACCTCTCCGATAAAAATTGTCACAATTGCTGCCAATACTTTCAGACCTGAGGATAAATCTTCTTCTGTTCAGGTAGAATCTTTATCAGTCAATGCGCCTCAATCCAAAATACAGGTAATTGAAAGTCAAACGGTAACAGGAACAGTTCCACTCCCGGAAGCTGATTTGGTTGTCTCTGCAGGTAGAGGAATGAAAGGACCAGAAAATTGGGGAATCATTGAAGAGCTGGCTCAATCATTGGGTGCTGCTACAGCTTGTTCCAGACCTGTGGCTGACGTTCATTGGAGACCTCACCACGAGCATGTTGGTCAAACAGGAGTAGCTATCCGACCCACCTTGTATTTTGCCATTGGAATTTCTGGGGCAATACAGCATTTAGCTGGTGTGAATCAAAGTAAGGTTATTGTTGTTATTAACAATGATCCTGAAGCGCCTTTTTTCAAAGCTGCTGATTATGGTGTGGTGGGCGACTTGTTTGATGTTGTTCCCAAGTTAACATCTGCCATAAATAGGTTAAAAGCACAACAGTAATTCATGATTTGATGAAAAAAATTGAATTAGAAATCGTAGCCTTATCCACGACAGTTTCACAGACACAAAACTATGCGATAGTCTTAGGTGAGGTTGAAGGGAATCGGAGATTACCCATTATTATTGGTGGTTTTGAAGCTCAAGCCATTGCTGTTGCTTTGGAAGGAATGTCCCCAGGCAGACCTATGACACATGATTTATTCAAAAATACCATTGATGCCTTTCAATCTAAGTTAAAAGAGATTGTTATTACCAATTTGGTAGATGGTATTTTTTATTCAAATTTGGTATTTGTAAATCAATCCAAAACAGTAGAAGTTGACTCGAGAACTTCTGATGCCCTCGCATTGGCAGTAAGGTTTGGTTGTCCTATATTCACAACAGAACATATCATGGACCAGGCAGGAATAGTTTTGGAGGAAGAAACTGAGAACGAAGTTCAAAAGGAAAAGTCACGCAGAAAGTCACAGCCTAATAAAAAAGAAAAAGGTTTGAGTGATTATGAAGAAGATGAATTGGAAGATATATTGGCCAAAGCTTTGGATGAAGAAGATTATGAAAAAGCTGCTTTAATTCGTGATGAGCTAAATAAACGAAAGGATAAAGGAAATTAATTTTAAAAATCAGTTGAAAAGCAGTTATCTTTGAATAACTGCTTTTTTTTATGCATTCAATCGTTCGTCAAGCTGTAGATATTTTTTTTCAATCCATCGAATTATATCATACTATTAATTCGATTTACCCGCAGATTCAGAACCCTTATCATTCTGGGCTTCAGCATATTCTTTTTGAAAAAAATTGGATTACCAATGACCCAGATTATTCAATGAAATATTGATGCATATAGAATTTCTTCAAGGGAATCATGGAGGGAGTTGAACTGTAAGCTTCCAGATGAAGA
>CAZNNX010000115.1:0-6060 GCA_964574485.1 uncultured Saprospiraceae bacterium
CTTGCTTTCTTCTTAGTTCCAACTGTCTCTTTTGGAACTCTGCATCCATTTGATATTTTTTATCTCTGTATTGCTGTTCTGATATTAAACCCTTATCTAATTGATTTTTTAAAATGTTTTGGTCTGTTTCATTCTGTGATTCTAATGCTTGCCTTCTTAAATCTAATTCTAACTGCAAACGCTGCATCCTCGTTTGGAAATAACCCTCTTCTATATTATTTATTAAATCCAACGAATTTGTTACTATAAAATTTATATCGCTTAAATATTTATTTGCTTCTTCGTCTGTTAATTCAGGAAATAACTTTTGAAATAATGTTTTACCATTATTAATCTTTTCAATATTTGAATTATGCTCTTCCAACAAAAGTTGCTTAGCTTTTAAGAACGCTTCTGTTTTCTTTAAATCTGGATTGTAGGAACGCTCTAATGATTCAAGGGCTTTTTGATACCTGGCATTTTCTTTAGCAACAGCATCATTCTTTATTTCAGCATCTTTTATGGCATTATCAAGTATTAGATTTATTTCCTGTTTATAAAACTCGTTGGATTTTTTATTTTTCTCATCAATGTTTTTTATAAAATTAGCTGTGTCTTTGGCATATTTTTGAGCGGCTTCGTTAATGGCTTTATCTAAAAAACTTAATTCTTTTTTCCATGCCTCCTCTGCCGCTTTTTCCTTTTTCGCTTCTGATTCCTCCTTCTCCTTTACATCTTCATCATAAGATTCTTTTTTAAACTTTAAACTTATTGCATCTATTTCATTTTCTTTATCCAACCTTTCTTTTGATAGCTCCAATAATTTATTTTTAGCATCTTCGGCTGCTTTTCCCTGACCTTTTGCAACATCCTTATAGCTTTCTTCTCTTATTCTAATATTCTGAATTTCTGCCTGCAATATTTCTGTTTCCTTTTTTAATATGTCGTCTTTGGACGCCCCTGTAGCCTTTAGAATTTCCAACTCTCTTTTCAAAACATCTAATCCATATAAGCCTGCATTTCTTTCTTTTTCTCTTTTATCAACAATTTCATCAAGCTGTCTTAAATATTCTTCATTTCTTTCATTCAATTTCTTTTGAGCATCTTCTTGTCCGTTTGTAGCTTCTATAAGCTCCATGATCTGAGAAACAAGAACTCCTATTCCAATAATAAGCAACCCTACACCTGTTGATGCCAAAGCAATTTTAAAAGCCTTCATTGCCCCTGTAGATTGACCAACTACTGCTGCATATATTCTCTGTGCTAAAGTCTGTTCTTTCGTTGCTGCCGTGTCTGCACCCTTACTAACAGTAAGTGCTTTCGTTGCTGCTGTGTCTGCATCCTTACTAATAGTAAGTGCTTTCGTAACATCTTTAGCACTTCTGTTTACTACTGAAAATACCTGAGTTAGATTAATAGCTATTTCTATTGCCTTGCTATTAGCTCCAAACGCCTGGGCAGCTACTAATGCTGTATCAGCAAGCCCTTTAATTCCTTTTGAGTATGTAAATACTTTTCCCGTATAATTACCAACATTTCCATGAAACCTTCCTATCCCTTCGTTAAACTGGTTCATCTTCAGTTGGTTTTCGGCCATCTGAATAGACATTTTTTTAAACTGTTCGCTTGTAACGTCTATTGGCAATGCTCTTAATTCTTCTGACAGCTTTCTATTTTCTTCAACAAGTGAATTGTAGCTACCTGCCGCATTGTTAATTGCTAATGAAGATTTTACTTGCGAGGCCTGTAATTCATTTAATGCCTTTGTTTCTGCTTTTAAATAAGTCTCAAGGCTTACTATAGTAGCTGCATACTCTTTTTGCGCCTCTACATTTCCCTTTGTTATTTCCCTTAAGGTCTTTAATCTGTCAGCGGTTTCAAAAATAGACTTCTTTAGTGAAGTCATTTTTAAGTTTTCTTCTTCTGTTCCTCGAACTTCTATATTAAATCCTATTGTCTTTTCCATTTATGGTATTATTACTTGAGATGGAACACCTTCATTTGCTTTTATTATTACCTCAACAATTCTATTCTCACTACTTGTCATGACTACTGGATGAATTGCATTACCTATTCTTGTCCATACTTTATATCCTCCATTAGGATGTACTGTTCCGTCAGGATCAACAATTGTTATGGTCTTGTCTTGTATTTTTATTACTGAGGCACCGCTTCCATTTGGATTTGCTGCCGTTATTCCTCCCCCTGTCCATAAAGGTTGTCCGGTGCTTTTCTTTTTTTTACCTACTACAGATATTGCCTTTGTTCCAACAACTTTTATCAGCTCTACCTTAGTACTTCTTGTATCGTCCGGGTCGTAATTAACTACTGCCTGCATTCTAAAGTATGCTCCATTGCCTTCTAACTCTATATAAATAATATTCCTAAAATCAAACATAGATATGTCATTGTCGTCTAGGTAAACCTTTGGTTTGTATATACGACTTTCGTCTATTATCTTGTGCTTGTTTCTGTAATATGTTTCAAATAAACCACTGGCGTATTCGGTATCTTCAAATAATAAATTATACTCTCCCTCTTTATTTCCGTAGCTATAAAATCTTGGGTAGCTATTTTTATAGTAAACTAATCCTGTTTCATCTTGTATGCCCCATTTATCTGTTGTTGGTAATGCTTTTAATCCATCGTAGTAAAGTAATCTAAGTCCAAAATCAGTTTTCTTTGCAGGCTGTGAAGACTCTGACCACATTCTCGGAATTTTAACTGTCTTTAATCCTACAAGTGGGGCTGGAGGAGTTTCCATTATCGTAGGCGAGAATAGATTGTTAGTTATATTCTGTATTCCTTCCTTAGCAAACTTATTCGCTACAGTAGCATCGTAACTTCCATAAGGAACTGTATTTGCCTTATTAATTTCAGCTACGTACTTGTCTTTATCATCTATTTTGTATTGATAGCGAAGTGTTTTGCTGTATGTATCCCCTATAAAATCAATCTCTATAGGCTCTGACAGGTCTACTTTCTTTGACCAATCGAGTACCTTACCTGTATAAAAGTCATCTTCAGGTTCAATGTAAACAGTACGCTCGTCTATATTGCCCATTATCATTAGATTGAAAAGCCCCTTAACTCCGTCTATGAAATCTAATGCTTTTATGTCTGGAAGGTTTTCAGATATTATAACTGGCTGATTTGGCTCTACAGGAAAATCTCCTGCCATGTCTATAAGCTCGAAAAAATTATGCCTCGTCCATTGTATGTGCGGCTTAAACTCTATATAACCTCCACCTGCCCCTGAGGTTAAATCTACTTCCATCGTCATGCTAACAAAATCTCCTGCTTCTAATTCTAAAAAGTCTGTAGTTACTTGAGTATTATATGGAGCAGATGCTCCCCATACTGTAGTATATCTATGTATTTCTGTAAGTCCTAAGCTGCCTTGCTTTCTTTTGTTGATCTTGAAATTGATAGTTCCGTATGCGCCCCCATATATGTGGTAGCTTAATTCATAGTGGAATTTATACTTACATGTATTTGGTGCTTTAAATTCTTTAATTCCTGCGAAACCGTATAGATTATAATTGTTACTTGTATCGAATCCTGTATTGGTGGTATCATCGTCAAATATTAATTTGCTTGTCTGACCAGTTATACCTTCTAAAAAGTTTTTCCCGTATGTTGATGACGTTACGCCCCTGAAATTTTTATCGTCCTTCCATGTTGATGGATGCTTTAGAAAAGGATTGCAAAAAGGAAAATATAGTTTTGAGAAAAACGATCCTGTTAAGAATGATAAAGATATTTTATACCCTATTGAATTAAAGAATTTAGTTAATGTTGCCAATACGTTTATTGCAGGATATACGTCTCTAATATGAACATGACTACCATTTATGTTGGCTAAAGTGCCTGTAAACTTCCCTCTATCTATAAGATCATATACATAGTTTCTTGTTGCTGATACCGTCCATGAATTATTAATAGTAACCTGATTGAGGGTATGGTTATCTGAACTCCAATCAAAATCTTTTAGCTTTTTATCTTTTAACAATTCTTTCCACTCCCCGTTATCTCCTATTGCTTTTAATGAGTATTCAGAAACCTTACCATCTATAGTTACTGAATCAACCTTTATAACACCTTTAAATACATTATTTCCATTGGCTGACTGTATGACTACTTTTGGTATTTCTTTTTGTGTTATTAAATCTGCACTATTAATATCTTCCGAGAATCCAAAAATGAGTTTATTATTTGCTGTAGCAGGAACTAATATAGTACCAGTAGAAGATGATCTTCTTGTACTTATTGATGTTATGTCAGATATTTTTAATGATATACTTTTTTGGCTGCTATTCTCATATAGATCAACCTGACTACCATCGACAAATATTTTACCTATCCTTTCCAATTAATTAGTAAGTGTTATTGGTGAATTAGCTAATCTGTATTTAAGTACTATCTGAACAGGAATACCTGAATCATATACCGTATCGGATGAGTTTAGAATTATGATTGGAAGAAAACCTGCTTCTGTTTCTACATATACATTCGGCGAGTTTAATAGTTCCTGCAACCAAATACCCTCGTCCGTAGTAAGTATTCTGCTCTTAACTACGTAATCTGTATCTGCTTTAACAGCAAGGCTTGAATACCCTCTATCCTGCAATGAAAAAGACAGACCTAAATCTTTTTGAAATGTATTCCTCTTTGAGTTATTTAATTGTGAAAGTCCATCAGTGAATATGAACGAATCAAATCCACCTAAGTAATTCTCAAACTTAACCCGGCGTGCGTTAATATTGCAGTTTCTTTCTACTATATAAGTTACTGTTTCGCTTATTACATTTCCCGAAAAATCTTTCAGCCTAACATCTAATCGCGAAGTTCCTGATACCAACGCATTGTGTATCCTTATGATTGCTTTATAATCAAATATATAAACAGGGAAACCCACTACTGTTCCCATTACTCCAAAATCATCGTAAACATCATACTCTGGAAAAACCTGTAACATGTCTTGGTTAATAATGAATGAAAGCTGCTCATCGTCGCCTATTCTTATATATCTTCTTGGTGCGTTCGATAAGAATTTTTTTGTAGTAGACCCTAAAATATATTTATCTGTTAAAGTCTGTGAATCTGTATGCTGTAGGCTTGCTCTTATGGCTAAGTATTGACCGGATAGCTTTTCATCTCCGCTTTTTAAAAGTCCGTCTTTATCATCGTATTCCTCTGTGAAGTTCATTCCATAATACTTGATGGAGTTAGTACATGGATTGTAAATATTACCTCCAACTTCTGCAATTAAATCAGGAGTTAATACTGATTTAAGGTTATCTGCTATGCTGAATCGGAATGTAAGTGTTCCGCTAATGGAAATATCATCCATTCTCTTTACTGCTATTACTGTTCCTTTTCTTGTAGTTCCGGTCTGCGTTGATACGTAAGTCTTCGCTACTGTGTATTTAGTTGCCGATACTATGGTAAGAACCTTAACCAGCCCATTATAGTTAGTTGTTCCTTCCTGAGAGGCATAGTCTCCCGCAACATACCCATGAGCCGATGACGTGGTAATTTCAGAAAGGCCTGTTCCTGCGCTGGCAACGGATGCTATATTTACCCTTGTTCCATCAAATACTATAACCTCACCTTTAACCTGAAAGTTTGTGTTAGTCCTTGTAAGCGTTCCTGTGGCATTAGCTGAATAATCTACATTCGTTTCAACCCATGAAGCATTAACTACCGTAACAACCTGTTTAACGTTATATGCGCTTACTGAAAATCCACTACCTGTCAATGTATCTCCAACCAGAAATGTATGAGATGCCATTGCATAACGAGCCTTAGCACCTGTACCCGATGAAACACCTGTTACTGAATAGGATGATGAGTTGTTTCTATCTGACGTTACTTCAAATACTATAGGTCTATAGGCTATGCTCTTACTATTTGGTGTTGTTGATATTGTTATTGCCATTTTATATTTTTATTTCCTTACCCTATTTAATCATTTGAATTTTGATATTATAGCAGCCAAAGCTCTTTTGTCGTAACGTGGATGGCATCTGTCACATATATTAGCATTACACATATCGCAATGGTAAACCTGTTTTAACT
>CAZNNX010000115.1:6160-9745 GCA_964574485.1 uncultured Saprospiraceae bacterium
CATCTGTCACATATATTAGCATTACACATATCGCAATGGTAAACCTGTTTTAACTCTTCGTTTTTGTCTATCAATCTGCATACGTCACAAATGCCTTCAAAAAACTTTCTTTCATCATTAGTTTCAATTTTTTTGCAACCGCAACTCATGCAGCAAATCCGTATTTAGTTGCAAATGATCTTGTCTCTCTTATCATGTTGTCTATAATCAATTCAATACCTTGCTCCGCTGCTGTTTCTATGTCTTTGGTTATTTGTGGCTCTAAATTCTTTAGTGTCTTAGTCATAAAATCTTTCGTTGACTCCCCCTTCCAGCTTTGAGGAGTTGAAATACCCTTTTCAAATATAGTCTTTTGAATAGCGAATGCCATTCCCCTTATCTTCTTTGCATCGCTTTCAAATCCCTTTTGTTTAATCCATTTGATTAAAGCATCTATTGGAACTTTCTTTGCTCCGGCCCTTCTTCCTGTGTCCACAAAACGACCGTAGTAAACAAACTCTCCGAACAGTATTGAGGCATTAGGCGTTGATAGTACATTGGTCGTAATGCTGTTTATTAACGTACCTGTCGCATTATGACCTTGTAATGCCAATTCAACTATGAGAGCTTCTTTTATATATGCTCCTATTATTTTTAAAGACTCGTTTATTTTTTCTTTTCCTTCAAGCATTAGTAATGTGCTAATAATGGAAATTCAAATCTAACGCCAACTAAATTATCATTTCCAAAATGATGTCCGTATGTTACATTTATATCGGCTACCCTTATGTTTGCATTATCGTCTAACAACTTCTTTATTGTTTCCCTACCTAAATCCTCCAATTGCTCCCAAACCTCTGTGAGCTTTCTGTTATCAGTCTCAGTTATATTATGTGTATCAAACACAAAGAAGTCTATACCCCATTCTTTAGATGCCAGCTTGCAGTTAGAGGATATGTCTTTGTATATTCCTACAGGTGGCTTAAATAATAATAATGGATAGAGTGTTTCCTTGTCAGCGTTTATCTGACTCATATCGTCTAAAAGAAAAGTTCTAATTCCAGAAGGATAGGATTCTTTGAACTTTTTTTCTAATTCGGTTAGTTTCATTTATTCAATTCTGATTTATAATTGTTCTCTATCTGCTTAAATGATACATACTCAAAGTATTCATACATATTCACATCAAATTGTTTTCTCATATCCGATGGGCTGGATGCAGTAAGAACCAAACTACCGTACCATCCTATGTTATCAATTCCGCTCGCTTGTCTTGCTTTACTATTTCTAATGCCTCCTTTAGAAGGGGTATTGAAGTATTTATTTTGTACGAAGTTGATTGTTTGTGCAAGCAAAAAAAAACCTGCCAAACAATATCCATTCTCAATTCCTTCATTTTCTCTACCCGTTGCAATGACTTTAATTCATCATAAGGCTCTATAACCCCATTTTTAATTGGTCTACACAATATTGATATTATGTTAGCTGCTCGATCCATCTTACCACCTGCCAGGTCTTTAGAGAATAGCATTAGGTCAGCAGCCTCAGCAAACACTAAAGCTGTTTCTTTAGCCATTGGCCTTTTCTCTGAAGGGTATTGAAGTGATTCCGGCAATGCGTAATCAACCCCATCAAAATGAAACCCCTGTATTTCTAAGTCCTTTAAGTCGGTTGGGAAGTATGTAACACCAAACACGAATTTCGATAAATATGTTTGATAAAAAGATACTATAGTACCTGCATTTATTTTATCAATTACATCTTTAGGAATATTAGATAGGCATAAAAGAACTTTTGAGAAGAATAGAGGAAGTGTTTTAATTAAATACGCATCGTCCTGCTTTTCCGTATTCTCTTTGAATGCCTTTTCATACTCCTCATCATTATCTCCTTTTCTATTTGCTATGATAAAAAGCAAGTCCTTGTATAAAGAAGGCATCTCATTGCAAACAGTAGCAAGCTCAATGCCTTTCTTTAAGGTCATTTCGTTCCACGATTCATAGCATGAATACTCTTTTCCGTCTACTGCGAATATTACCATTAGTCTATTAGATGGGTTTTAATCATTCTCTCAAGTTGATTAGCAAATGTGTAAAGGCGGATAGAACTTTTTCCTGCTGCCAATTTTTGCTTTTCCATCTTTCTAACCATTAGAACAAGCTCCTTTGCTTTATTCTGAGCTGATTCCATTTTGACCTCATTAGCCTTTGCGCCCCTTGTTTCGTCCTTAACAGTATCCATTTCAGGATTCAATTTATCTTCCGCTTCAACGATTTCTTTTTTGTTTTTTTTTGACATTGTGGTGGGTGATTTTTAGTTAATAAAATTGGTGAGCATTACAAAATTAATTAAAATATTTCACATATAATATTTCCTGAATAATTCATTTGATGATTCCATATACCGTAGCTCATGGAGTCAATCAGGTGATTCATGTAATCTACTGGCTCGTCTATCTTAACTCCGTTCTTATTTGTTTTCCATCTGTAATTCTTTAGCTCCCTTATAAGGTCTGCGCTTTCAGGATGAATATATAGTGGCTTCGACTTTATCTTGTTAATCCTATTCAGTATAGTTCCTTTGTCAGCCGAACGAATATTAAAACCTGCTCTTCTTATCTCTTCTATAGTCTTAGGGTCTGCACTATCTGCCCATATTGCCTTATTCCTATCTACTTTCTCAATTAGTATCTTAATTATGTCTGTAGTTATTAGTTGGCTTTGGCAATGAAGTTGTTTTACCTGAACGCAATTGTCTTTAAATGAAACCTTAGTTAAAGCAAATGGATCATTATATCCGAAGTCAACGCCATAACAAAAGTCATCGGATTGTATTTGATCGGCTATTATGTAGTGATTGAATATACAGTCACCCAATGCAGCACGTTCACCTAAACCAAATACTTTATAGTACTCAGGGTCTGCTGACCTAAGTCGCTCTATCTCTTCTACCTGTTCTTTGGTTAGATATGGATTGTCTTTATAGGTGGTGATTATGTGACAGGCATTGTTTCGTTGCATTATGTCGTCATATAGCCAATGTTCTTCTCCTACTGGCTCTGACGGGTTAAAATCAAAAATAGCTTTGTGTGATGTTCTAAATAATACCTGCCTTATTATTTCCTTGCTTGCATTATTAGGCTCATTGTACCAAAATATGTTTCTCTTTCTACCCCTCATCTTCATCTCATCGTCAGCAGAGTAGTAGTATATATAATTACCGAATAGATTATAAACCTTCTCGGTCATATTATGGTTATGTTCATTGTAAAGTCCGAATTGATTAAGCCTGTCAGTAAAATCTTTTAAAACAGTTGCCTTTAGTATTGGTAGGGAATCACGGCAAATGTCAAATTCTATCCCCGCCTTCTTGTACTTGTTGCAAATAAATATTATGAAGTCTATTATTGAATACGTCTTACCACTCCTTGTGCTTCCCTGCAATAAAAAGAATTTATACTTAGCCCAATTCTTATGAAGAAATATGTAATTAGGATTAAGCTGTTGATCCATTTGGTGATTGTTTCATCCATTCGGGAACATCTCCTAATGAGTGTTCTATCTTATTTGTAATTCTCCCCCTGACCTTATTGTATTCTTTTATAGC
>CAZNNX010000116.1:0-2080 GCA_964574485.1 uncultured Saprospiraceae bacterium
CAAGGCAGTTAGATCCTGATTCAGTTGCTTTTTTTAGTGATGGTTGGTATATCATGTCGTATGCCTACGATGAATGCCAGGGTGGCTTCTCCAATGAGCAAGTAAATGCAATGAATGCTTTTGTTGTGAACGAAAAGCCAAATTGGCTCTACAATCAAAATCCAATCCGAGACTCTGTAGGTGCCGCTCAATTGATTTATCCAGCTCCTTCTCAAATTATTCCTGCAACAAATCCCAGATTTACCTGGCAAAGCACTAGCGGGGCAACACATTATTTGATTGAAGTTTATAAAGAACCTTATGCCACCAATCAAATTGTGGAAAAGCATATCACAACAGATACCTTTTTTCAATCTTCCAGGTATTTTCCTCCCAGACCTGCAATCTTTCCCTATGGTTGGAGAGTCAGACCCTTCAATCAATCTGTTACCTGCGTTCCCTTTAGCTCCACTCAATTTTTCAATACCATCATACCTTCTGGTATGGAGATAACAGAGACCGAGCCTAATTTAGAGATAGACATCATGCCATCCTTCGTTTCTAAATCCCAGCAACTTAATTTATTGTTTAAAACAAATATTGAACTATTGAAACTTGATTTTTACAATGTTGCCGGGCAAAGAATTTTTTCGACAGAAAATCTCGTAGAAGGCAACAATGCATTACAAATCTCTCTTCCTGATGCTATGGTTGCCGGAATGTATTTCATTCATATGCGAGATGAAAAAGGCAGATCAAATACCCAAAAAATTGTAGTTCACAATTAATTTGTTCTATTACAAAACACTACATGAAGTATAAATTAAGCGCGATATTTTTTCTTATTTTTCTCCCTCTCCTGGTTCGATCCCAAGAAACAGCCAGAATGGTAGGAGTACTGAGCGATTCTGGTAGTTCTGAGGCTATATTATTTGCTTCAGTTGTATTGGTGGTAAATAATGAACAGGTGTCTGCTGTAAAAACTGCAGATGATGGAAGCTATGATCTTTCCGTTCCTGCAAATCAATATTTTGACCTGGTTTTTATAGCCTCAGGTTATCCGGTTAAAAAAATAACAGATATCAAATTAGATCAAAACGAAGTTTTACAATTAAATATTGTACTGAGCACCTATATAACCGAGGAAGTATTGGTGAGTAGTTTTGAAGATAAAGAAGCTGATGCCTTGAGGATATCAGGCGAAGATATCAAAAATCTTCCTTCCACCACAATGAATTTAGAGTCTATGCTGCAGTTCATTGCTGTGGGTGTGACGGCCGGAACCGGAGGTGAATTGACTTCTCAATATTCTGTTCGAGGGGGTAATTATGATGAGAATTTGGTTTATGTAAATGGATTTGAAATTTACAGACCATTACTGATAAGAAGCGGACAGCAGGAAGGTCTTACCTTTCCAAATCCCGATATGCTGGATGCCCTCTCTTTCTCCTCAGGTGCCTTTAAGGCGCAATATGGCGATAAGATGTCCTCTGTGTTAGATGTAAGATATAAAAGACCAACCAAGGCAATCGAAGGTTCTGTTAATGCAAGTATCTTGGGAGCTTCTTTGTATTTGGGAGGAGCTAAATATTTAAAGGATCAAAACAGAAGATTTACCTACACCTTGGGTGCCCGCTATAAAACAACCAGATATTTGCTCAATAGCCTGGATATTCAGGGTGAATATGTGCCAAATTTTGTCGATGTACAAGGTAACTTTATATTTGATCTGAGTAAGGATTGGCAATTGGAATTGCTTGGCGGATACAATTCTGCAGATTTTACCCTCGTACCCTTGAGTAGTGCTACAACAACCGGTTTGTTTAACCAGGCGCTCAGACTTAGTTCCTTATTTGAAGGGAAAGAGGTGTCTGATTTTCAAACAAATTTTGCCGGTTTATCTCTTGCCTACACCCAACCTGTTAATGAGAGAAAACATCCCGTGAAAGCAATCGATATGACAGAATCAACCCGTCATCGATTTATGGGATCCGTGTATCAGAGTCGGGAAAATGAGAAAATTGACATTCAAAATTTTTACAGATTGGAAGAAGTGGAAACCGGTTTGGGGCAGGATAATTTTGGAGATGTTATAGGCACC
>CAZNNX010000116.1:2180-5785 GCA_964574485.1 uncultured Saprospiraceae bacterium
CAAAATACCTGGGAATATAAAAATCAAAATCATTTTCTTCGGTTGACCGCCGGCGTTCGAGCACATTATTGGACTGTCAATCAGGAAATTTTGGTCTCGCCCCGTGTTCAATTGTATTACACCCCAATGAAGTTTAGAAATTTGTGGTCTGACTCTACAAAAAAAACAAAAGATATTACATTTAAATTAGCTGCAGGTTTGTATTATCAACCACCATTTTACAGAGAACTACGTGATTTGAGGGGTACTGTAAATCAACAAGTATTGGCACAAAAGTCGATTCATGTTTTGGGTGGTGTTGTTTGGGATTTTATGATGTTTAAGAGAAAGTTTAAATTTATTACAGAAGCCTACTACAAACACCAATGGGATTTAATTCCTTATGATGTAGAAAATGTCAGGGTGCGTTATTACGGAGATAATATAGCGAATGGTTATGTGGCTGGTGTAGATTTAAGGTTGAATGGTGAACTAGTACCAGGATTAGAATCTTGGATTAATCTTTCTTTCTTGAGGGCCAGAGAATCTTTTGAAGGGGTAGAACATAAAATTTACTCCCTGGAAGGAAATCGTATTGACACGGCTATAACTACAGACGTTGCTAAGCCAACAGATCAATTGGTTCTATTTTCTATGTATTTTCAAGATCATTTTCCCAAGGCAGAATGGTGTCAGGTTAATCTGGCGCTTACAGTTGGATCGGGTATGCCATTTGGTATTCCCAGAGATAATATTGTGGCTAGAAATTTATACCGATATTCTCCTTACCATAGGATTGATATCGGCTTTAGTTTTAGCTTATGGAATCGTGCTAAATATGTTAAAAAACAATTTGGGCAAATGAATGCAAAAGATGCTTGGTCTGCTTTGAAAGATAAAAAGCATATTCTGAGATCCTTTCAAGGGATATCATTAAGTGCTGAAGTATTTAATTTAATGGCAGTTGCCAATGTTGCTTCCAATACTTGGATTAAAGATTTTTCAAATACGAGCTATGCTATACCCAACTTTTTAACTTCAAGACGCATCAATATTAGATTGAGAGTTGATTTCTAGTTAGATGGTATTATTTTTGCATTTTCTTAGAAAATATGATATGAAATATATTTTTCTTTTCTTTTTTTTCTTTTTAGTTGGGCATACTACATTTGCACAGAAAGAATTATTTATACAGGCTGATGCACTATATGCAAATAAAAAAATAAAAGAATCAATTTATGCTTATGAGAAAGCATTAGAGGCTGATCCTGAACAGCCTTTAGCTATGGGGAGACTGGCGCAATGCTATTATCTTACACGCAACTATGAAAAAGCAGAAAAATGGTATGCCCAATGTGTGGAATATAATGGCATGCAAAATTTTATTTTTGAATATGCTCAGTTGCTTAAAACTATCGGTAAATTAGATCTTGCTTTGAAATGGTTTAGTATCTATTCAAAAAAAGATGCTTTGAAAGGAAACCACTATGCAAGTTCCATTGAATTTGTTAAAAAATATATTGAAGAAAAACCGGCCGATGTTATTCACCCTCAACATATCAACTCAAAGAATGCTGATTTTGCCCCAATAATTACCCAGGGTAAATTGCTTTTTGCTTCCTCGAAGCCCGTTTCAATGGAAAAAGAAGGAAGAATATCATGGACAGGCCCTCAGTTTAATCAATATTATCAGACTGAAGTACTTTTTGATAAGAAAAATGTAGGTTTCCCTATGGCCTTGCGCTCTGTCCTCGGAAAGGATATCAACGATGCACCCATGTCTTATAGTAGAAAAGGAGATTGGGTTGCTGTAACTTCAAATAATTTTATTGATGGAATCCGCCAGGTAGAAGGCTCTGGTTTATTGATGGATCTTTATGTTTACAAAACCAAGTCCTTAGGTGAGTGGGATCAGGATTCAGAACAATTTCTTCCCTTTAATGCAGGTATAAATGATCAAAATCCATATTCCAGCGGACATCCGTTTTTAGCTGCGGAAGGTACAATATTGTATTTTAGCTCTAATCGCCCAGGTGGATTTGGTGGTTTTGATTTATACTACAGCCAAAAAAATCATAAAGGTTGGTCAGATCCCATTAATTTAGGTCCTCAGATTAATTCGCCCGGGAATGAAATGACACCCTTTATTGACGAATTAGGAAAATTGTATTTTAGCTCTGATTGGCATCATGGTTTTGGTGGTTTAGATATTTTTTATGCTGAAAAAAAAGGAAATCAGTGGACTCTGCCGGTAAATTTGGGAAAATCAGTCAATAGCAGTTATGACGATTCCTATTATAGCTCAGATTACAGAACAGGTCTGTTTGTTTTTGTTTCTGATCGAAAAGGGAGCATTGGTAATGAGGATATTTATATTGGTTTTCAAGATCCGAAAACCATTGTTTCTCCCAAACCTGTGGTTGATGTGCAAAGCCTGCCTGTTAAAAAATTAAAATTGGGCGATTTTTTTTCAGTTCAACTTCTGGGTACTGATATCAATAAAGCTTTGGAAGATTTATCAGAATCTTATGTTTGGTTGCAAAGTTTGAAGAATCAATCACAGTATAAAATTCAAATTGATGTTCATACAGATGCCAGAGGTTCTCAGGCAGGTAATTTGAATCTATCCAACCAACAAGCTTATGCTGTTGCTCAATGGTTTATAGAAAGAGGGTTAGAAGCATCTAGGATCAAATACCAAGGGTTAGGTGAAAAATATACCTTAAATGGTTGTGTAGATTTTGTCAATTGTTCAGAGTATGAACATCAAATTAATTACAGAGCTGTGGTTTATGTTTGTCAGGATCAGGGAAACAGTTTTCAGTTTCCCTACAAAGAAACAGCCATTGTTGACGCGAATCAGATTAGAGAAGAAATTGTCATCAATCAACTGAATCCGAATAGGTCAGAGCCAGAAAAAATAGTTACTAAAGTTGCAGATTCTCCACAACCTCTACTGAACAGGAATGTAAAAGATAGCAGTAGCAGGCAAAATTTAGTTGTAAAAACAGATACAAAGGTAGAAGTGAAAACGCCAAACACAACTGAAACAAAGGTAGAGAGCAAAACAGATTAAGCCAAATCTAATGAAAAAACCCTTGCTGATCGAAAGATTGTAAGTAGTATTTCAACCTATAAACTAAATGATTTTATTCAAGTTGCAGCAGTGAGATTCAAAACTAACTCAACCGCTTTGGATGAAAGTTCACCTGGTATTAAAGAAATTATATCCCTTTTAAAAAATCAAAAAGATTTGGTTCTTGAGATTGGAGCGCATACAGATTCCAAAGGGTCTACGACCTACAATCAAGAAATTTCATTGAAAAGAGCAGAAGCAATAAAAGATTATTTAGCTAGTCAGGGTATCAAGGAAGAAAGATTGATGGCCAAAGGATATGGTGAGTCTCAGGTGAAAAATAAGTGTAAAGATGGTGTAAATTGCACGGATGCAGAACATGCTTTGAACAGAAGAATAGAATTTAAGGTGATTGGTTTGACACAATACAAGGTTGGTGATTATGTGAAAGGATCTGAGATTGTTTTTGAGGTAAATAAAGATGTGATTGATCAAAAAAAATCTAAAGGCTTAAAAGAATTAATCAGCATGTTAAAAGAAAACGGTATAA